>CAYQDH010000039.1:0-16197 GCA_964416075.1 uncultured Anaerolineales bacterium
ATCCTTCACGCTGACCACGATGACGTCACCGACGTCCGCGGTCTGGCGGCGGGACCCGAATTCTACTATATTGCTACTTCAGATCCCCAGGCCCAGCAAGCCACCCTATATCGAGTTCGCCGCGATACTTTTCAGACGGACGCCAGCCGCAGCCTGAAGGTTGGTTCGATGTTCTCGTTGGGCGGCATCCATCTGGGCCAACAGTGGCTATGGGTGCCTCTCTCGCAAGGAGCACCTACCCCAGCGAGCTTCATTCTGGGTCTTGACCCTGCGACTCTGGAGACCAAACACACCTTTGCCGTGGACCACGAGATTGCTGCCGTCGCACAGGGCCTGGATGGCCTGATATACGGTGTCGATGCGAACGCTCGCTCCTTCTACGTGTGGAATCTGGACGGCAGTGAACTACAAAAGGTAGACAATGGCACAGGACTCAAGTACACGGATCTTGGGATCGCAGGGGGGCAGGTCCTTGCGGTTGCGGTTACCACGGTGGAGACGGGCGGAAACAGCGAAGTATGTGGCGTGATCGACGTACTGGATCCGGTGGCCTTTGCTCTTCAAAAGCGCCATCTGAGCCACGCCCGCAGCGTGCAGGGCAACCAGGTGACCCGCGCCGGTTTTGCTTTCCGGGACGGGGAGTTCAGCTTCCTGCCTGACGAGGGCAAGATGGCCATGCTGCTCACGTACCGTCTGGATGGCATTGGCCTGCAGGAGTTCCTCCGCTGAGAGGCTGGTCGACCGAAACATCCACAGGCTGCTATTCGGGGCGATCATTCGGCCCATGCCATAGTGCATGTTCGGCGTTCCATCGCCAACCCGGCGTCTGGACGGGGGTTTTCAACTTGGGCCACCCTCTACGGATGCGCTCCTGAGTGACTTCCCAAGACTGAATCCCACTGGTGGTGTCGGCTGCCTCCACGTTGCAGGCTCCCACCGCTACAGCAGTGGTGATCACTTGCTCAGGACCCAATCCTCTCAACAGAGCGGCCAGAAACCCGGCAATGGTCGCATCCCCCGAGCCTACCGTGTTAACCACGCGGACCTGAAAACAAGGCACCCACAACTCTCGGCTCCTCCAGGCCAATCGATTGGGCGGGGCGCCACGCCCCTCGAGGGTCGTCGTGGTCCGCGTGCGCAGGTATAGGCCGCGGTGGCCCAGCTTGATGGCCACCACTTGAGCCCCCAGGGCCAATGCCTTCTCGCACAAGGACGAGACATCATCGGGGACCAGAGCGTCGATAAGGCCAGCCGGGCCTGCAACGTGCCGCAGTTCCTCCAGACGCGCCCGATCGAGCATATACATCAGTTCCTCGACGCTCGGCATAAATATATCGACAAATGGGCATGTCTTCGCCAAGATATCTTCCCAGTCAGCGCGGCCACTAGGTTGGTTTGGATCGGGCATGGCCATGTCCAGGGATGTGGTCACGCCTTCGTCCTTTGCCCGGCGCATAATCGTCGATAGAGCAATCCCTCCGTCAGCGTACATGCGGCGCATCAGGGGGGGATAGCCAAAGTGGAACAATCTGGCTTGCCTCAGAAGCACGGGCGGGACATCCTCTGGGCCAAAGGTGTTATTGGTCCCGGGGCAATGCAAAAAGCTTCGATCGATGCCCGGTATGCTGATCACCACTGTGTAAGAGCTTGGCTCCCCCCGCCCGATGGCCAGTTCCGACGCGAGCTCGGGGTCCTGGCTGCTCAGGATGTCGCGGGTCAGGTTACCCACAAAGTCATCTCCAATTCTGGCGAGCATCCGAACTTCCAACCCCAGCTTCCGCAAAGCCAAGCCGGTGTTCGATACGGAGCCACCTGTCGAAAGTAGAGCGGCTCCTACCTCTGTTAGGCTGCCAGGCGCCAACAAGCTCTCCGCATTTCCCGACATGCTGCCCATGATGGTGGGGATGATGTCGACGCAAAGGTGCCCCGCTGCGATGACGTCGATCATACGATAGACTCCCTCTACACTCTGCTAGATAACGTCTGGTCCTACACCAAACTGAGCTCTGAAAGCGCGCCAAATGTCTGGGTCAACCTCGGTAGTGGCTAGGCGGTAGCAATCCTCTACGTGTTTTTTGGTCCCCGGCCCAGGCATAATCACACCACCAATGGGCGCAGCTAGGCAGAACTGGATCGCCAGGTGGCGGATATCGACCCCATGTGCCCGGCACCATTCCCACATGGCATGTGCAGTGGTGTTTCCCTGAGGTTCACGACCCGTCAAGGACCCGCCTCCTGACCCCAAGATGCTGGCCAAAATGATGCCCACATCATGCTTCGCCGCCAAGGGCATGACCGTCTGCGCCGCGGATTGATCCAACAGCGTATAGTCCAGATAGGTCAAGGAGATATCGGCAAGCCCTGTCTCGATGATGCGACGATGAAAGGCATGGCTGCGTACCCCCAGTCCCACAAAGCCGATGATCCCTTCCTCTTTCATCCTCAACAAGGTATCCAGACACCGCCCCGATCCCAGGGGATCCTCGATATCGGCAGGATCATGGATCAATACCGAATCAAGGTAATCCGTTTTCAGTAGCTTGAGGCTGTTGCCGACGCTCCATTTGGTCGCCTCAGCGGAATAATCACCTCGCCGCAGGGGATGAGTACCGATCTTAGTCTCGAGGTATATCGCGTCGCGATATCCCCCTTCCAGGGCCAGGCCCACCCGTCGCTCACTTTCACCATA
Organism: uncultured Anaerolineales bacterium; assembly: GCA_964416075.1. Taxonomy (GTDB): domain Bacteria; phylum Chloroflexota; class Anaerolineae; order UBA1429; family UBA1429; genus CAYQDH01. The sequence goes on from CAYQDH010000039.1 coordinate 2,690, forward strand.
CAGTGGCGAGGTGTCCAGGAAGTTGATCCCCAACTCGATGGCTCGTCGGATGCCTTCAATGGCATCCTGATCTGTGTGTCGTGGCTCGCCAAAGGGCGCGCAACCCAACCCCAGTGCCCTGACTCGCATCTCTGTGCGTCCGAAGCGTCTGATTTCTAGCTCCGCCATAGTTTCCTTTCTCCATGATCTGTAGCCTCAGTATAGCCATTGATAAGGTCGCGTCAACGACTTGGCAGGGGCTTGTCAGCCGACCCGCAAATCCTATAATGATGCCCTTGGGATGGCTTGAGTTTGGCTATCGTTGCTGGTTTCTAGAACGCCCCATCCTTACTGAGCCATGAAGCGCGTGAAAAGCACTCGCGTGCTACTGACCAGCAAGACGTCTGCAGGATGCTGGGGAGAATGGGCGCATGTGCCACGGAGGCCATACACTATGTACAGTACGAGGAAACAACCTGGCGATCTGCGGGCTCGGGTTTTCTTATCCAGGCTCGCTCAGCGTGGGCATGACCGGCTAGATTCGGTGTCACCCGTGGGCGGCGCCGTGGACAGCAAGAGGATCCTTATCCTGATGACGGACTCGGGGGGTGGTCATCGCGCCAGTGCCGAGGCTCTGAAAATGGCCTTTCAGGAACGCTATGGGGATCACTTCCAGGTGGATATCGTCGACCTGTGGATGAAACATACGCCCTGGCCGTTGAACCAGCTGCCCAAGACCTATCGTTTCATGGTCAGCGATGCCCCATGGCTGTGGAAATTCCTCTACGAAATGGGCGAGAAACCCAAGACCACCCAGCAAGCGATGAAAGCCGTCTATCGCTGGATCCGCCGTACTATTACCAGGGCGATCGTATTCTACAACCCTGACCTCGTCATCTCAGTTCACCCTCTACTTCAAGATATACCTCTGAGAGTACTGGGACGACTGAAGCGGGATATCCCCTTTGTCACCGTGGTTACGGACTTGGCCACCATACCGGCCTCGTGGTACGACCCCGATGTGACCCTCTGCTTTGTGGCAAGCGACCGAGCGTACCAGCAGGGATTGCAGATGGGGATGCATTCGACCCAGATGCGCGTGCTTGGACTCCCCATTCGACCTGTCTTTGGTCGAGACGCTCGATCCAAGGCTGAATTGCGGAACGAGCTGGGCATGGATCCCATTCTACCTGCAGCATTGCTTGTGGGGGGAGGCGAGGGTATGGGGCCCGTGGCGGAGGTGGCTCGCGCTCTGGCGACGCGCTTGGCGGCTGTACGAACTCCGGTCCGGGCGCCAGCCGGCCAGTTGGTCGTCATCTGTGGGCGCAATCACAAGCTCGAGCAAGAACTACAGCAAGAGCGCTGGCCTATTCCTACGATCATCCAGGGGTTCGTCGACAACATGAACGAGTGGATGGCTGCCTGTGACTGTATCATCACCAAGGCAGGCCCGGGCACCATTGCAGAGGCATTGGCTTCCGGGCTTCCCATACTCCTCTTTAGCTATGTCATCGGCCAAGAAGAGGGGAACGTGCCTTACGTAATCGCCAATGGGGTGGGTAGCTATTGTGAGGACCCCAAGCTAATCGCCGAGATCGTGGGCCGATGGTTCGGGCCGGGGCGGGAAGAGATGGACGCAATGGCCCAACGCGCACGGGCGCTGGGCCGTCCGCAAGCTACGTTTCAGATCGTAGAAGAGATCGCCAAACTCGTCTCGTAGTCAGACCACGAGACGGGCCTATGCGCTGGGCTCTTTGCGCATCTTGGCTGGTGGCTTGTTTGGCATGCGTCGCTTGACCAGCACGTAAACCAGCACCAGTGCGAGCACGATAAACACAATACGAGTTGGCCAATTCTGCACGTTAGGCCCGATCAGTAGTGCATGGATGGTGCCGAGCCAAAACGTGAGGTACGTGAGCCAATGCACATACCGCCAGTTGTGTCCGATCGCTTTGCGAAACAGGGCGGCGAGCGAAGCCACAGCCAGCAGATACCATGCTAGGCGTCCCCCGTTCTGGAAAAAGAGAGCGACCGAGCCGAAACTTGGCACGAAGACCGCTGGGCTCGCAAAAGCGATGGCCACCAGGATTGGATGCAGGGTGATCATCGCCAGACCGGTGACCGAGATAATATGGTGGGTTTGGATAAAGGGACGTCCCAGCCAGCGTACCAACTCTCGTAGGTAGATCGACGATAGAGAGGCAAAAAAGATCATCAAGTAGCCCAAAAGCGCGGCAGCGTGCAAGAATGCATAGAGCGGGGTGCTTGGTTGGAGTAGAAGAAGAATGACTACCAGTACTAGTGATACGACACCGAGGACAAACAACGGCCAGGTCTTGGACTTGCGGGTTCTGCTTGCCATCGAGTAACCTCCCCTCTCGCGTTCGAACCGGAAACGATGTACACAACGTGGCTAAGAGTACACCAATCTGTCCAGCACTCCAAGTGATCCGTGGTTGACACAAAAGCAGCCCAGCTTCAGGCCGGGTTGCTTTGCACAAGGTGCGATACGCTTCACATCTCTTCCCACCGGAAAGAGGCTAGATCAGATCGAGGGTACGGTGACAATCTCTCCTGTATCCAGCGAGGCGTTAGCTGCTAAGCAGAAAGCCAGTGTCCGGATGGCATCGCTGTATGGAGATTTGATCGACGTAGCATCCGTTGTTCTCACAGCACGGATGAACGCGTCATCCTCGATCTCAAAGATATTAGGCTCTCCGCTGATATGCTCCTCTTCGATGGGCGATTTGCGGATGACTAGGCTATGTTCCCAGCCTGTGAAGGTCATATAGTTGTGCACTGTGGAAATCGTCAGGTGCACGCCGCCGCCTGCCCGGCTGGCGCAGCAACTCATCAGGTTCCCCACTACGCCATTGGCGAACTGGATCGCCACGATGCTGGCGTCTTCCACGTCATAGTTTGGCATGTCTTTCACATAGCCACGCGCCGCCCTGGCGTACACAGTCGTGGGCTCGCCCAGCAGATAACGCGCCAGATCGAAAATGTGCGTGGTTTGCTCGACGATCTGCCCCCCTGACTGCGCCTTGACTCGCCACCAGGCCACGCCCGGAGTGCCGCCAATCCAGGCTCCATGCATCAGCACCGCAGGATCTTGGACCAGGATCTCTTTGGCGCGGTTGCTGCTTCGGCGATAGCGGTTCATATAGCCTACGGCAGTCACCGTGCCCGTTCGCTCCACCTCGTCCAGAATGCGGCGCGCCGTATCCAGTGAGTTGCTAACCGGTTTTTCCACGAGAAAGGGAATGCGGCGCTGTGTGAGGGCCATCTCTGCCTCTCCATGTGCATGAGGCGGCAAGCAAACCCAGACCGCGTCTGGCTTGGCGCCATCCAGCATCTCGGAAATGCTGCCGTAGGCCACCCCCCCATACTGTGCTGCAAAGGCCTGTGACTTGTTCGTCAGCAAATCATAGGCTCCCACGAACTTGCAGTCATCACGCTTGGACAAGCCTGAAGCATGGCTGCGCGAAATCCCTCCCGTGCCAATGAATGCAATATTCATCATCAGGGTTCTCTCCTTGCTGACCTTGCCTAATCCAGCGCCAGGCTTAGCGCTTGCTTGAGCGATTCGCTGGTCTCCATCTTTGGGCTGTACTCCAATCCGACATACGCATCATAACCGGCAGCATCGATAGCCCCAAAGATGGCGCGATAGTCCAGTTCTCCCCCAACCAGTTCGTGCCGCCCGGGCACCCCAGCACAGTGGAAATGGCCGATGTGCCCCACATACGCGCGGAGATTATTGATGAGGTTACCCTCCATAATCTGCTGGTGGTACAGGTCCATCAGAATCTTGATCGCAGGAGAGCCAACCTCCTGCACGATGTCCACCGCCTGACTCATCTTGGTCAGCCAATAGCCATGATGGTCGACCAGCGTGTTGAGCGGCTCGAGAACGATGGTCAATCCGCTGTCCGCGGCGACCTGCGCCACGACCGATACATTGCGTACCACGCGCCGGCGGGTGATCTCGTAGGTTTCATCGTCCAATATATTGCCCACCGTGGAGATGATCGTGCGACAGCCCAGTTCCTGGGCCACCTTTGCCGTGCTTGTCATGCCTTCGATCAGATCAGCCTCATACGATCGCTTGTTCAGGCTGGAGTTTGGCTCGATACACATTGCTGCCAGAGCAAGATTGCATTCGTTCATGGCTTGCTTGATCCTGGCGATATCCTTATTCTTCCAGCCCCAGAACTCGAAGGCAGGGAAGCCCAGAGCGGCTACTCGGGCGACGCGCTCTTCATAGGGCAACTCGCGCCAGCACATCTCGATACACACCGATAATTTGGGCATCTGCCCTCCTTTACGCGAACGCGGGAGTGGATGTCTTGTTCTCTGTTTATAGTTCTGCCGCTGAGGCCATATCCAGGTAAAGGATAGCCTGTGGATGCCGTCGCATGACCGTGGCTGGGCAGGCTGTAGAGATGACATCGCGCAAGGCGCAGCGCACAGCGGCGGTTTTAGTGGGTCCAGGCACTAGGCAATAGATGCGCTGGCCGGCCATGAGCGCGGGGATTGTCAGGGTGAGCGCAACTCGGGGCACGGCCTCTATGGTGGGAAACGCGCCATCATGCACTTGTTGCAGGCGACAGACTTGGTCAAGCATCACTTGCTTGACCCACCGAATATCCTCGAAATTCGCCACAGGCGGATCATTGAAGGCCAGGTGACCATTCTCGCCGATGCCTGCACAGACGATATCGATCGGCCTCTCTCGCAGCAGTGTCTCATAGCGCTCACACTCGCCGGCAATATCCATTGCCTCAGAGCGTATGTAGTCGACGCGGCCGGGCCGGACCTGATCAAACAGATGATCCCGTAGAAAGGTGCTAAACCGCTGCGGCGACCCTTCAGGCAGACCCACATAGTCATCCATGTGGAAGGCTTCCACCCGACTCCAATCTAGCCCTTTGGCGGATCCCAGCGACGCCAGGAACTCATTCTGGGAGGGAGCGGCGGCAAAGATCATCCGCACGTGTGGCTGCTCTTTCAGTAGCTGCCGCATTTGGCTTGCCACATCCTGAGCTGCCGCCACACCCATTGCTTGGCGCGTGTCGTAGATTCTTACTCCAAGCTGGTCCACATCCAGAACCCGAATCGGTTGAGGTTGGCCCATCGTATTACCTCCACAGATTGAGTTCCCCTGGTTCTTGACATCTCAGGGGATTTTGGGGCGAGCTTCTTTGATAATACCGAACTTTTCGAGCAGAATCAGCACAGCGTTGTTACCGAGCAAGCCCAACAGAGCCATCCCAACGAAGATGAGAGGTAGCGTTAACGCCGCACTGATACCAAAGAGAACAATACTAAAGGCCACCACGAAGAAAGCATAGAAGGGGTTGGCGAGAATGAGATATGCGCAATTGCGCCACGCCAAGAGCATCTTGGGCTGCTCTTGCTCGATGAGCAGAGGCCAGAAATACACCTGCATACCGAGCCAGAACGCCAGGAGGGCCATCCACAGCCCACTGACAATTATTGTCCAAATCCCCTCAAAATTCTCGGGATAGAACCGCACGTTCATCCAAAAGAGCAAGATCATCACGATGTTGGCCAGGAACCAGAGCAGACTACGCCACCAGTACAACTTGATGCCCTCGATAAAGTCAGCAAAATGAAACGTCTTACCATGAGCCACACGATTAGTGACATAATACATTCCGGCCGTCGTGACCGGTAGCCCTATGATCGTCAAGGCACTAAAGAGCCAGACAAGATTCGCAATGGCTAGCGAGAAAAGCTCCTCCCAAGTATCCTTGAGCGTTTGCCAAAAAACGCTCATGGCCTCCCGGATCATCATGACTAGAACTCCTCCTTCTCCCTCACATAGACGACAACGAGTTCACTAGCCCTCTCATGGGCTCGATAGACAAACAAGGCAAGCCGAATAAGGCTTGCCTTGCACAAATCCCTTAGACACCGAGCACTTACTTGGTCACGCGACGTTGGCGCCGACGCTGCTCAGTCCTGGCCTTCTCGAACGCCGCCTCGAACGCCGTTGGAAAGCGCTCTTCGGGCTCTGCGTGTTGGGCCTTGACCTGTTCCTCACTGGCTTGAGCCGCCACTTCCCTCATGGACAGAGAGATGCGACGCTTGCGCATATCAACGTCCAGGATGCGCACCTGCACTTCATCGTTTACCTCGAGCACCTCCGCCGGGCTGTTCGTGGCGCTCCATGGCAATTGAGAAACGTGCACCAGGCCGTCGGTCTGTGCACCAATATCGACAAAGGCGCCGAACTCTGCCAGGCGCACTACGCGCCCTGTGACTACGGATCCCACTTGAAGGTTCCGCAGCGACGTCTTGTTCGATGTATCCTCTCCCGAGTCGGGCAGCGTCAAACTGATGCGGTTGTCTTCGGGGTCTACTCGTCGAACGACCACATCGACCGTCTGGCCAACCTGGATCGTCTTGTCGATTCCGGCTTGTTTGAGAACCGAGATATGGACAAGGCCATCTCGCCCTACACCGATGTCTACAAATGCGCCAAAATCCACCACATTGCGCACTTTGCCCTTGAATTGCGCACCTGGCTTCACGATCTCCATATCTACGGTCTGCGGGCTGCGCCGCCTTCCGCGGGCAGGCCTGTCTTCGCTGGGCTCGGGAGCTTGTGCTTCCTTGGCGGCGTCGACTTGCACTACTTCCGCCCCGACCTGAACTCCTGCATCCTCTGTGACTACTTGTTCTTCGCTCGCCATTGCTCCCGATCTCCCCAATCCAGAATTCTATCTCAGCCGATTGACCATCGGCCATTATCCCATATTAGGGCCATCCCGTCAAATTCCCAAACGTTGCATTCTTGGCACGTGGCAGGCCCTTTCCTCTCTGCCGAGCACGGGGGCGCCAAGCTTCGTTCAGATGTCGATGCTCTCGCCTTTGCCGCAGGCTCCTGTCATTTCCCACTCTAGCGGCTGGCCCGTTTCCGACGAGGGGCGCACTGGCGGCGTTTCTTCAACACGCGATATGGCAGCCCCCAGTTGCTGCAATTTAGCATCGATATTCTCGTATCCGCGATCGATATAGACAACCTTGTCCACGGTGGTCGTGCCTTCAGCCGCCAAGCCCGCCAGCACAATAGCGGCCCCCGAGCGAATGTCCAACGCTGAGACTCGGGCGCCCCGTAGGTAGGTAGGTCCATGGACCATAGCCATGCGACCCGATCCTGAGACATCAATCGAGGCTCCCATGCGTGTCAATTCGTTGACGTAGAGTAGGCGGCCATCGTACATTGTTTCGTAGATCGAACTGTTCCCTTCCGCCTGCGTCATGACCGTGGCGAACAGAGCCTGCAAGTCAGTAGGAAAGCCAGGGTAGGGATAGGTCTGAATATCTGTTGCCTTGAGCCCCTTGGGGCTAGATACTTCATAGTCCTTGCTGGTGGCGATGACCTCGGCTCCGGCTTCCCTCATCTTGTTCGTCAGCGCGCCCAGGCAACTGGTGACCGCTCCATCCATATGCACGCGTCCTCCGCTGATCAGGCCACCCAACGCAAAGGTGCCCGCCTCCATGCGATCGGGCATGACGCGATAGACGGCTCCGTGGAGTCGACGGGTACCTTCGACCTGGATCGTGCTGGTTCCTGCGCCATGGATCCGAGCACCCATGGAGGATAGAAAGTCGGCCAGGTCGACCACCTCCGGCTCAACAGAGGCGTTTTGGATGTACGTAACGCCATTCGCCAGGCACGCCGCCATCAACAGGTTTTCGGTGCCTGTATGGCTGGGATAATCCAAGATGAGCCGCTCGCCCCGTAAGCGCGGCGTTCGCAGAATATACGATTGTTCCGTAGTCTGGACCTCGGCGCCCATGGTCTGGAACCCTTTCAGGTCGACGCTAACGGGGCGTGTGCCGATGGAACATCCCCCTGGGTGAGGCGCCTCAGCTTGGCCAAAGCGTGCCAACAAGGGGCCAACGATAAGGAAACTCGCTCGCATCTTGGTTGCCAGGTCAAGTGGCAAAGAGGCCTTGGAAATCCGCGTGGCTTTGACCCTCAAGGTATTGGGCTGCTCGAATCTTGCGGCCACGCCAAGAAGTTGCAGGATTCGCACCAGATTACGGATGTCCTCGATATACGGAATATTCTCAATCAAACACTCGTCGGCTGTCAGCAGGGTGGCTGCTATAATGGGCAGGGCTGCATTCTTGGCCCCGCCCACTGCCACATCCCCCTGCAGAGGGTGTTTCCCTTCAATAACTATTGGCATGGTCCCCCCGCTATTCCCGTCGCTTCCACAAGATCGCACCGCGTTCAGTGGCCACTTGATAGCCTACCTCGCCCTCGGGCGGCTGGTGGCCCTCTGGGCCACCTGTAACCGAGCCCGTGAACGTCGCAATGCCTGGTAGGCCGACGCATATTCGGGCTTGCCGCGATACGCTTTCATCAGCGCCCTGGCGCGGCGCCGGGCAGATTCTGCCCGCGTCACATCGATTTCTTCAGCACGCTCGGCTGTATCGGCCAGGACGATCACTTGGTTATCCGAGACTTCGATCAAGCCCCCTCCGATAGCTAGGCTCTCTTCTCCGTCGCTATGACGTACAATGAGCTCCCCAGGCTCCAGCAAGGCCAGCATCGGGGCGTGGTTCAGCAGAATGCTGATCTGGCCCTCGAGGGCTGGTGCGATCACCCGTTCCGCGATATCGTCGTACACTGCGCGGTCCCCGGTGACGATTACCACATGAAGCTCGCTCTGGTCCGACTCTGTGGTCAAATCTCGGCCATCCTTGGAGGCTCACATCTGCCTGGCCGCGGCGCTCACGTCGTCGATGGTGCCCTGCATGTAGAACGCCTGCTCATGAAAATGGTCTACCTGGCCATCGAGAATGGCTCTAAAGCCGCGCACCGTCTCGGCAATGGGGACGTAACGTCCTGGCCGATGGGTAAAAGATGATGCCACGAACATTGGCTGAGACAAAAAGCGCTGAACTTTGCGAGCTCGTGCCACGAGCAACCGATCTTCGGCGCTTAGCTCTTGCACACCCAGGATGGCGATGATATCCTGCAGGTCCCGGTATCGCTGCAAGACACTTTGCACCTCTCGAGCCGTGCGATAATGCTCCTCGCCGACGATGTTTGGGTCGAGGATGCGAGAGTTCGAGGCCAAGGGATCGACAGCCGGGTAAATCCCCAGTTCCGCGATAGTGCGCTCCAGCGCCACCGTGGCGTCCAGATGGGCAAACACTGTCGCCGGAGCCGGGTCGCTGTAATCATCGGCGGGCACATAGACGGCCTGTACCGAAGTGATCGACCCGCTCAAGGTGGAGGTGATGCGCTCTTGCAGGGCGCCCACTTCGGCAGCCAACGTCGGTTGATACCCCACCGCAGAGGGCATGCGGCCCATCAATGCCGATACTTCCATCCCCGCTAGGATGAAACGGTAGATATTATCGATGAACAGCAGGATATCCAATCCCTGGTCGCGAAAGCTCTCCGCAACACTCAGGGCGCTCAAGGCAACGCGAAAACGAACCCCGGGAGGCTCGTTCATCTGGCCAAAGACGAGGGCTGTCTTGTCAAGGACGCCAGCTTCCTTCACGTCGTTCCACAGATCGTTTCCTTCGCGGCTTCGTTCTCCCACTCCACAGAAAACCGAATAGCCCCCATGCTCGTAGGCGATATTGCGGATCAGTTCATAGATGATCACCGTCTTGCCGACGCCTGCCCCGCCAAAGATGCCGACTTTGCCGCCGCGGGGAAAGGGAGCGATCAGGTCCAAAGCCTTGAGGCCCGTCTCAAAGACCTCGATCTCAGTCGCTTGCTGGCCAAATGGCGGTGGCGAGCGATGGATGGGCAACCTTTTCTCGGTTTCGATGGGACCAAGGCCATCAATGGGGTCCCCCAGCACATTCATTGCTCGCCCGAGGACCGCCTCTCCTACGGGCACCGAGATCGGCTCCCCTAGGTCCACGGCGGGCAGCCCCCTTCGCATGCCTTCTGTCGGGCCCATGGCGATACAGCGTACAGCATGGTTGGGGAGTTGCTGCTGGACTTCGACAACCAAGTCCGGCTGGTCGGGGATCACGATCCTGACTGCATTCAACATTGCAGGTAAGTGGTCCACAGGAAACTCGATATCGATAACCGGTCCGGTGACCTGGATCACGCGCCCGGTAGGTTTGGCTTCCATATTCCTATTCCCTAGTGCCTATCCAGCGCGATTTGTGCGCCCAGGATGTCTGTCATTTCGCTGGTGATGGTCTGCTGTCGGACTTTGTTGTAAGTGATCTTCAGGTGCTCCATGATATCCTGTGCATTTCGCGTCGCCGCGTGCATTGCCAATCTCCGCGATGCGTTTTCTGCTGCCAGTGACTCCAGAAAGGCCTGGTAGATCTGGATACGGATCAGGCGGGGTACAAGGGTTACCAAGAGCTCGCCTGGCGCCGGCTCGTAGATATACTGCCTAACCTGCGCCGATGCGTCTGGGCAGATGGGAAGCAATTGGCGCACAACCGGCGGCCGCCGCCTGCCGTGCTGAAAGGGCGTGTAAGCGATTCTGATCTGGTCATATACCTGGTCTCGGAAGCCATCCAACACTACACGCGCCACGGGCGACATTTGCGAGATTTCCGTTGCATCGGTCAGATCGCTAAAGTCAGCGTGGATCGGGCGCCCCGCTCGCAGGATAGCCTCACGCCCCACGCGTCCTATAGTGACAAACTCCATCGGTATGGCGCCAGAGCCGGCAGCCTGCAAGGCTAGCTCGATCACACTCTGATTGTAGGCCCCAGCCATCCCTCTGTTGCTCGTGATCAATATCGTCCCAATGGTGGCGACATTGCTATAGCCACAAAACAAGGGATCCTCCTGCACCTGCTCCCGGGCCGCTCCGGCCAGATGGTTCAGCACTTCCCACGACTTGTCAGCAAAGGGTCTCGTGTGCTCCACTCGCTCCGAAAGGCGTTGTACCTTGGCCGCCGAAATAAGCTCCAGCGCTCGAGTTACCTGGGCGATGCTGCTCACGCTGTTGATATGTCCCTTGATCTCGCGCAATGTCGACACTGTGCTATCCCTAGGCCGATTTCCATACCGATCGCCTGAAACTCTGTAGAGCATCCACGAGATGAGCTTCCACGTCGGGTGATAGCTCTCGCTGCATCGCAATAGAGTTGCGCAACCCCTGATGCTCGTCGTGCAGAAAACGAATGAGCTCCTCCTCGAAGGAACCGATCTTTTCCAAGGGGATGTCGTCCAGGTGACCTCGAGTGACAGCATACAGCATAGCGACTTGGTCTTCGAGGGCCAAAAGGTGGTGTTGATCCTGCTTGAGCGCCTCTCGAATGCGCATCCCTCGGTCGAGAGCCTCTTGGGTGGCCTTGTCCACGTCGGTGCCAAACTGCGCGAATGCCTCGAGCTCACGAAACTGCGCCATGCGTAGCCGCAACTCCCCGGCGACCGCTTTCATGGCCTGGGTCTGTGCCGCGCCGGCAATTCGTGAGACAGATAGGCCAGCGTTGATCGCGGGGCGAATACCCGAATGAAAAAGCTCCGTCTCCAGGAAAATCTGCCCGTCTGTGATCGAGATCACATTCGTGGGGATATAGGCGGCCAGATCCCCCATCTGGGTCTCGATGATCGGCAGCGCCGTCATGGACCCGCCACCTCGATCTGCGGCCAGTCGTCCTGCACGTTCCAGAAGGCGCGAGTGCAGGTAAAAGATGTCGCCCGGGAACGCCTCGCGACCCGGCGGGCGGCGCAACAGCAGCGATATCTGCCGATAGGCCCAGGCGTGCTTGGTCAGATCGTCATAGACAATCAGCACATCCCGACCTTGCTCCATGAACTCTTCAGCCATGGCACAACCGGCGTAAGGCGCCACGTATTGCAGGGCCGTGGGTGCCCCGGCTTCGGCGCTGACCACAATGGTGTGCTCCATGGCGCCGTGGCGCTCCAGCGTGCTCGTCAACTGGGCCACCGTGGACAGCTTTTGTCCGATGGCCACATAGACACATAGCACGTCGTCCCTGTGCTGGCCAAGAATTGCGTCGATCGCCAGGGTCGTTTTCCCGGTCTGGCGATCCCCGATGATCAGTTCTCGCTGTCCGCGGCCAATCGGCACCAAGGCATCCACGGCCTTGATGCTCGTGTGCAGCGGCACATTGATCGCTCTGCGCTCCATGATGCCAGGGGCCACCCTCTCGATGGGCCGAGAGAGGTTTGTGAGGACGGGCCCTTTGTCGTCGATGGGTCTGCCGAGGGCGTCAACGACTCGTCCCAAGAGCGCATAGCCCGTGGGGACCGAGAGCACACGGCCCAGAGAGCGCACAGCGCTGCCCTCCACAATCCGCTCGTAGGGTCCCAAGACGATGGCGCCAACGCTGTCCACCTCCAGGTTCATGGCCATGCCTTGAACCTCGGCGTCGAACTCGAGCATCTCGCCCACGACCGCGTCCTTGAGACCCGCAATGCGTACGATCCCGTCACTCACCTCGGTTACAGTACCCATGGCCACAGGGTGCAATTCAAATTCGAATTGGCGAACCTCTTGCTGCAACGCTTCGAGCAGCGTGGTTATGCTTTGCGGCCCTTCACGGGAGTAGCTACTCATGTCGTGTCGCCTTCGGGGGACCGAGATTGCCCCGAGTCGAGAATCATCGCCCGACTCGACAAACGGAGGTGATGGCGCAACGTCTCGAGGCGCCCTTGTAAGCTGCCATCGATGATCGTATCACCAACCTGGACCCAAACACCGCCGATGATCCGACTGTCGAGCTCGACTTCAAGTCGGACAGGGTACCCACAACGTTTTTCCAGCACCCGCGCCAGCGCACTCTTCTCAGCATCGGTCAATTCCACCGCCACGCGCACGAGCGCCATGTTGGGACCTGATAGCCCAGCCTGCGAATTCTGGCTGAATGCCCCATCACTCTCTGTTCCGCTACCTGAGCTGGCTAGGCCAGAGCGCGAGATACCCTGCAAACTCGTGTTCGGACGAGTTCCTGCCGTGCCACTCATTTTTGTTGGTCCAGTTCGGCTATGAATTCCTGAACCAGGGAGCGCTGCTTTTCCCCATCCAGATTCTCTCGCACCACGCGCGACGCCGCGGCGATAGACAGGTCGATCACTTGCTGTCCCAGTGTGATGCGCCCCTCTTCTAGTTCGCGCTCAGCCTGTTGTTGCGCCCGCAGCACCAGTTCGTGGGCCTCTTGCCTGGCCTGGGCCAGGATCTCTTGCCGTTCCTGCTGGGCGGACATCGTGGCCCGCTCTACGACCTCGTGTGCCTCCTTCCGGGCGCGCTCCATCTCTTGCTCATAGTCTTTCTTGCTATCGGCAAGCAACTGTTTTGCGTGGTCAGCGTCTTCTATCCCCTTTTTGATGCGGGCAGCTCGCTCTTCCAGCTTTCCCAGGATCGGCCTGTAAAGAAAGACGGATAGCAAGATGACCAGAAGCACGAAATTGACTGCCTGGGATAGAAGCAAGCCAACATCGAGACCCAACTGTTCCAAAGGTCGCTTCCTTTCGCAAACTAGATCCTACTAGGCAACAAACTTGATCGCGAGCGCTACCACCA
>CAYQDH010000039.1:16213-19124 GCA_964416075.1 uncultured Anaerolineales bacterium
GAAGGCCAGGGCGATGATTAGGTTGGTGCTGATGCCGCGTTCAGCCTCAGGGTTCCGCCCCACGGCCTCCATAGCGGCAGCAACAAATCTCCCAATGCTGAGAGCGGGAGCGATCCCGCCGATAGCCATCGTAAGGCCGGCGATCAAGTCTCTGCTGATCTCCATTTTGGCTTCCTCTTTCTACTGTCCGTTTATTGAGTGTTCCACAGAAAGCGCGCCTGCCTCTGGCACGTCGCTCTCCGACGATTCGCCTGTTGTGGCGCGGCCAAAGAATGCTGTGCTCAGCACGGCGAATATGAACGCCTGGATGAAACCTGTTATCAGCTCAAGAACCAAGAATGGCAAAGACGCCACGTACGGCATCAGGAACGCGATCACAAGAAGCAAGACCTCACCGCCGAACACGTTGCCAAAAAGCCGAAACGAAAAAGACAGAATCTTGGTTAGTTCCTCGAAAATCTCGAGAATACCTACGAACACATCAAGCAGGCCGCCAAGTAAGAGCCCCACGTGTACCCCTTTGCCCGTGGATAACTCCTTAGAGAACCGCACAAAGCGCCTGATGGCCACGAACCGTGAGCCATATTCGACCAGGCCAAGATATCGGATTCCATAGACCTGCGAGCTCGCAACCGAGCATATGGCCAGGGCTAGCGTCGTGTTCAAGTCTGAGGTGGCTCCGCGCAACAATGGGATGAGAACTCGTCGGCCATCCTCTTCGCGCCAAAGGCCGATGCTACCGAATCCGGGCATCAGAGCCAGGTAATTTGATATCAGGATATACAGGAACAGCGTCGCCACAACAGGAAAGAAAGATCGCGCTCGAGCGCCGACAATATTCTGCAGGGTGTTTAGCAAAGCCTCAACGGCCATTTCTACGACGTTCTGTCGCGAATTAGCAGATGGAGTATCCACTAGTCGGCGCGACCCAAAAAAGGCCAGGACAGCCAGCAGAATCACCGCCAGCCAGCCACTAAGCAGCGTGTTGGTGATCGTAAAGGATCCCAAATGGGCGATGGGTTCGGGCGCTAGGCTGATCACTGGCCTTTGCGCCCGGAACGGGCTGAAGAAATTGGCCATCAGCGCCACGAGGATGATGATCACAATCAAGTACTTGCGCTTCAAGAGTTCTCGTCCCTTTGCCCGTCTGCGGGCGACCTCATTGAGCGTGCTACGCGCATCGCACCGACGAGTCCGCCCAGCAGTCCTATCAGCATCAGGATCAGGGCGACCCACAGGCTTACGTTCCAGGCCCGGTTGAGCCAGATACCTAGGAGGAGTCCTAACAAGCCGGGCACCGCAAGGAGGCCAAGCACCAGCAAAGCGATGCGGAGCGCAGAGATGGCGTCGCCCGCGCTGACAGGATGTTTCTCGTCGGCCGACAAGCGCGCCGTCGAACGAACAGCCAGGCGGTATATGGCTATCTGTCCAGCAATGGCGCCGGCTATGAGCAACAAAAGAGTGGCATAGGGGCTGGTCCCCAATCGACTATCTAGCCAGCGCCCTAGCCACAATCCCGCAGCGATCAGACCTGCAGCCATGAACCCCATCGTCAAGCCCAGTTCGGTCGCCGCCCCAAAGATCTCGCCGAAACGCTTCATGGTTTTGCATCCTGCGATATGGGTCGACGCTGTGGTAACTCGGGTGACACCAGCTCCTTGGCGCGGGCGCAAGAGCCGAGTATATCCACGTCAGCGGACTCGGATCCATCATAGGCGCCGCCAGGTCACCTGTCAAAAACGCGGTGTTTGGGAGTCTGTCGTTGATTGGGGATAGACGCCAGTTCGTTGCTTTGACCAGGCGTTGCGCCAGCGCTCAAGACCGGCGCTGGGTCTGGCGCGCGTAATGCTGCTCCCCCGGCATATACACGATGTCCGCTCGACAGTGCTCACAGCGTCGAAATTGCGGTACGGCGGTCTCACATACCAGTCGTGCACTCTGTAACTCTTCGCATGTCGGCGCCCTATGGTCCCTCATGTGTCCCGCGGGCAGCAAAGGCATGAGGTTCATCAGGCCCACACCTGCCTGGCGCAGGCGAATGGCTATCTCGTGCACGTGTTGATCGTTGATGCCGGGAATGAGCACCGTATTGACTTTGACCGCTAGGCCGGCGTCGAGTGCAGCGTGGATGCCGGACCATTGGTTTCTGATGAGTATCTCGGCAGCCTCACGGCCCCGGTACGTGGTGCCCTCGTGGCGAACCCACTCATAGATACTCTCTCCCACCTCAGCATTTACCGCATTGATCGTTACGGTCAATGACGTGATTCCCACCGACAGCATCTGCTGTAGCCGCTCCTTCAGTCGCAAGCCGTTGCTACTGACGCACTTCATAAGGTGGGGATACGCGCGATGTACCGCGGCGAGGGTTTCAAACGTCTCTTCGTTTTCCAGGGGCTCCCCGGGACCCGCCACGCCGACCACGAAGGGCGTCTCTCCCTGGGAATCCACCAGTTCCTTGATGCGCTGCAGAGCCTGGTCGGGTGAGAGCACCTCACGGGTCCAGCCAGGATGCTGCATAGTCAAGTTGGCGCATACCTTGTGCTCGCAGAATGCGCAGCGGATATTGCATCGGGGCGCGACGGGCAGGTGCACACGTCCCACCCTATCATGTGCTCGCTCGTCAAAGCAAGGGTGTCCCTCTAGCACGACATGGGATGTCTGACCGGAACTCATGGCCACCGCCTTACCCTATGGGCCTATCTGCTTGCGGATCGAGGTGCTTTCGATACAGCAATTCGAGCTCAGAGATCTCCTCGATCGGTGACGGGGTGACCCGTGAGCTGTTGTCCAGCATACGCTTCGCCAGGCGACGGAACACATCGGCCTCCGCCGAGTGGGGTGAGTGCTCCAGCACAGTCCGCCCTTCCACCTCACAAGCCTGGATAACGGTGCTGCGTGGCACCAGATC
>CAYQDH010000040.1:0-19102 GCA_964416075.1 uncultured Anaerolineales bacterium
TGCCCGCCTGCGGGAAGCACAGCAGCGGCCCACACGGCGGTGAACTGTTCCACCCACCCGGCAGCAGACAGCGGTTCAAATGGGTCGCATTCTGCGCCCATCACCGCCAGCGTGCCATTGAGCAACTATCTGGCCATGCTGGACGCCTATCGCGACTTTTTCGCCTTGCCCGCCCTGCAACTGGATCTTTAGCCCGGGCTTTCCATACTCCTCCCACCGGGAGGAGCCTTGTTCTATGCTCAACGCACGCCCTGCGGCTTGCCGGGCTTGGTTTGCTCCGCCAGCGCCGCGAGGATGCCCAGAGCCTCATCGAGAGGCTCGATTTGGCCCGTCACTGCGGTAAGAGGGTCGATCAACAGAGGATGCCAGTACAAGCCGTCGCTGATCACTGTAGGCTCGGGGGCTAGCCCCTCGCGACCGAGTTCCAGCCCATGCGTAGCTCGGCCCACATGGGCTATAGCGGCGCCATAGACGCGTTGCTCGGGCACGCCCAGCCCGGCCAAATACTGCGTGAGCCCCTCCAGCGCCCCCGCATTCTGTCCATCCAGCGTAGCCCGCACGGCAACCGTATACCCGGCTTCCAGGAGCATCTGCAACCCACGCGTAGCCCTGCGCCAGGTGCCGCGGCCCCTCAACCGGTCATGGGTCTCCGGATCGGCGCTATCCAGGCTAACCTGGAGGGTAAGCCTGCTCTTGTCCGTGCCCTCCAATGCCACCGGGCGATTGCTCGTAACCCACAGAGCATTGGTCAGCACCACCATGTCACTGCGCGCGGTGACGTACCGGAGGATGGCCGAGATGTCGGGGTGCATGAAAGGCTCTCCGCCCGTGACAGCAACCTGGCGGAAACCGAGCCCCAGGGCCTGGTCGAGCAGGCGGCGGAATTGCACCAGGGAGAGCGCAGCGCGCTCTTGGCCGGGCGCCAGGGCGGCCACGCAATAGCTGCAATGCAGGGTACAGTCGAAATTGGTGTAGAACCAGATACGTTCCAGCAGATCATTGGGAATAGGTGTGGTCAAGGGTAGTAATCTCCCGGGCTGAAAGTTTGTTCGTGGATCATCGACCTTCCGCGTTGAGCTGACTGCCCCGCTACTTGCCCAGGTGCAGATCGGCATAGTCCATGAACCGCTCCCAGTCGTACGCTGTGATACCGTGCCCTCCTGAGCGGATATGGTAGCCAATGGTGCTCATCACGGGCTGGTGCAGGCCCGGCATCTCCTCAATCGCCAAACCATCGCTGCCCAGCAAGCGATACACGGGGGCTGCATGCTTGGCCCCCAAGAATTCGCCGCGCGGGTCGCTCCAAAGGTCTTCCTCGGCGCTGGCTATGTATACCGGGCGCGGGGCAACCAGGGCAACGAGCATATGCTGATCAACCGGAAGCGCGTCTTCATTGTTGCCGTACGGCTTAAAGTTGCCACAAAACCAATGGGGGAACGAAGCGTTAATACGCGCGACGGTTTCTCCGAATTGCCGACGCGAGAGCGCGGCTCCACAACAGCCCGACTCGTTCGGGATGACCAGGGCGAAGCGTTCGTCCTGCGCCCCAGCCCACAGGGCGGTCTTGCCCAGCCGAGAGGTGCCCTGGACTATCACGCGGTGCGAGTCGATGTCGGCATCGGTCTCGAGGTAATCCATGATGCGGCTCATACCCCAGGCCCACGCAGCGATGGTGCCCCACTCATCGGCAGCCGGCTTGGTCTGTCCACTCGCGTAGAAGAGCGGATGCACACCGTTCTGGAACCCATCGTCCCAATCGGGGTCCAGGTCGCTCAGACAGGCCGTGGCGATGGCGTAACCACGCTCCAGAATATGTTCCAGGGGCAGGAAAGAGGCCAGCACTCCGCGGGAGGCCTCGGTAACACGATGGTCTACGATGCCCAGGTTGCCCAGGGCGCGCCCCCCGAAATCGGGCACCCAGCCCCCGTATAGAGCGATGCCCGGGTCCGAGTGGAGCGACTGGTTGCCTAGCATGTTCAGCTCTACAAAGGCGGGCGCCGGCCCTGTCCGACCATGGGGGATGTAGATGAGCAGATCCATTCGGGGTTCGTCGGCGACGGTAAAGTGGACCGAGACCTGCTTGCGGGTGGCCATCCCGCCGAGTGCATCCCGATCGACATCGGTGAGCTCGAAGCTCATCTGTTCCGGCCTGCCCGGTGCTCTGCCGTACATCTGCTGCTCGAACAGCGCCAGGATCTCGGGGCGGCGCTTCTCGAACCACGTCCGGGCATCGACAACTGGAGCGCCATCAGCCAGAATAAGAGGGTCCGGCAGTTGGTACTGGGGCACCCTAGCCTCGTCGTAGATAAACCCTTTGGGAAGCAGTTGCTTTGCCATGGCCTGCATTTTGCTCCCGATATCTTCCATGTGGCTACCCTCCTAACCGAGCCGGTTAGCTGATAGATGAAAAACGGCAACGCTGCGAACTAACCGTGTGGTATTATAGCATGCTGGTGGGTTGTGTGCCATGGGGAGGAGTTCTGTTGTAGTCCGCCAGGGCAGCGGGTATACTGTGGCACGAGGCCTATCCAGGGCCTCAATATGGTCGTCTTGGAAAGGGGCAGTCTATGCGCATCGACCACATCGAGGTATCGAACTTGCGCTTCGAGTATCCGTCGGGTAATGCTTTCATGTGCGCGGGTGGGCATTGCGGCGCGCGGGTGACCACGCTGATCGAGGTGCATACCGACACCGGGCACGTGGGCCTGGGGTCGGTCTATTCCTATCCCGCGCTCGTCTACCTGATCATCAAACAGCAACTGGAGCCGCTGCTCATCGGTGAGGATCCCACCGACGTGGAAGCTCTCTGGACGCGAATGTATCGCACCACGCGTTGGTATGGGCGCAAAGGTGTGGCCATGTCCGCGCTGGGCGGGCTCGACACGGCCTTCTGGGACCTGCGCGGCAAGGCCATGGGCCGGCCTATCTGGCAATTGTTGGGGGGCGAGCGGACCACGTGCCCCGCCTATGCCAGCGCCCTGCTCTGGAAAGAACTGCCCGCGCTGGCCGAGGAGGCTGCGGGGCATATCGCCAGGGGATTTCGACGAGTCAAGCTGCGCATGGCGCGCAGCGAAGAGTACGATCGAGAGGCTGTTCTTGCCGTGCGCCGGGCCATCGGCCCACAGAATGAGCTGATGGCGGATGCGGGGATGCGCTACAGCCTGCCCTTGGCCGAGCGCATGGGGCGCTTCCTCGCCGAGCAGGGGGTTTTCTGGTTCGAGGAGCCTTTCCAGCCCGAGGATATGGATTCCTATGCCGCCCTACGGGCCAGCGTAGGCCGCAAGTCAGGGGCGGCGCGCACCGTGCGCATCGCTGCCGGGGAAAACGAGTTCGGCGCGCAGGGCTTTGCCGAGCTCATCCGTACGGGTGCGGTGGACATCGTGCAGCCGGATGCCAGCCGCTGCGGAGGGATCAGCGAGGTGCTCCGGGTGGCCAAGATGGCCCAGGCAGCCGGGCTCGAGTTCGCCACCCACACCTGGAGCGACGCCCTGGCCATCATGGCGAACGCACAGGTGGTGTCGTCCATGCCCCACGGTCTCACCGTGGAGATGGACCAGACGGGGATCCCCTTCATCGACGAGTTGCTGGCGGAGCCGCTCACTGTGCGCGACGGGCAGCTCCAGCTCAGCCGCGCGCCTGGCCTGGGCGTTGAACTGGACCAACGCGTCGTGGCCCGCTACCGCATGGCCGATCCACTGTCTCTCCCGGATGGCTTTTACTCGGACATGGTCTTCGGCAAGGAGCATCTGTACTCGCCGCCCACCTACATCGAGCGCACCTGATTCAAGGGAGCAAGATGTCACAAACAAACCATAGACCGCGCATCGCCATAGGCGGTATCCTCATCGAGTGTAACCAACTCGGGGGGCGGCCCACGGAGCTGGCCGATTTCGAGCGCACCGAACTGCGCCGTGGGCCAGCAGTCCTAACATCTACCGTCGGTGTGTTGGGTGGCATGTTGGAGGCGCTTCGCCCGCGCGGGGCGGAGGTCGCCCCCCTTCTCTATGCCAGCTGCATCCCCGGGGGCGCTCTGACACGCGATTGTTACGCTCGGCTCAAGGGACCGATCCTGGCTGCCCTCCGCGCGGCGCTCCCCGTCGACGGCGTGCTCCTGCCCTTGCATGGCTCGGCGGTGTTCCAGGATGCCGCTGGCCAGGCAGCACACCTGGAGGACGACCTCTTGCTCGCCGTGCGCGAGATCGTGGGACCGGGCGTGCCCATCGTGGCCACCCTGGACCTACACGCCCACGTGACGGGCACGATGGTCCAGTGCGCCGACGCCCTGTTGGCCTGGGAGACCTACCCCCATCGCGACACCTATTCCACGGGCCAGCGCGGCGCCAACCTGCTGATGGATGCGGTGGAGGGGCGCTGCTCTCCCACCATGGCTCTGGCCAAGGTGCCCGTGCTGGTGGGCGCGGTGCGCGGCAGCACCGAGGGCGACGATCCCTTTGCGGATGTTATGCGCTTCGCCAAGGGTCACGAGGGACGGAATGGGGTGCTCACGACAAGCGTGCTGTTGGTGCACCCCTACCTGGACCTGCCGGAGATGGGCGGCGCGGGGGTAGCGGTCACGGATGGCGATCCCCAGGGCGCCGCCAGGCTGGCGATGGAGATCGCCCAGCGCTACTGGGAGCGCCGCTACGACCTGGAGCCTGAGGTCTGGACACCGCAGCAGGCGATCGCCCGCGGCCTGGCGGTAGAGGGTGGACCCGTCTTGCTGGTGGAGACGGCCGACTGTGCGGGGGGCGGGGCGGCCGGGGATTCGGTGCATACCCTGCGCGCCCTGCTGGAGGCCGATGTGCGTGAGCCCTTCCTAGCGCCGGTAGTGGATCCCGCCGCGGCGGCGCTATGCTGGCAGGCCGGGGTGGGGGCGCAGGTGCGCTGCGCCCTGGGGTTCTCTATCGACCCGCGCTTTGGCGCTCCCTTGGCGCTTGAGGGGCGGGTAGAGGCGCTGACCGAGGGACGCTTTCGCTACGGCGGCGGCGTCTGGGAGGGACAGGAAGGCAACATGGGACCCTCGGCCCTGCTACAAGTGGGCGCGGGCCGCATCCTCGTCACCACCCACTCCAGCTACGATTGGGCCGACGAACAGTACGCCTCCTTGGGTCTCGACGCGCGCCAGTGCAAGTTCGTGGTCGTCAAGAACCCCATGAACTATCGTCTGGGCTATGGCCATGTCGCCCGCGCAGCACTGGTCCTGGACACCCCCGGGCCCACCCCGGCCACCCTGCGACACGTGCGCTATGAGCGCATGCAGCGACCCTATTTCCCCCTCGACCCGGAGATACCCGGGCTAACGCCGCGGGTGTGGGTGCGGAAGTAAACTGGTGAGGTTAGACATTTACGATGCATAAGCTGCTCCTGGACATACCCACTCACATCGAGACCGAGCGCCTCATCCTGCGTCCCTACCAGGCAGGAGATGGCCCATGGTATTATCAGATAGCATTGCGCAATCGCGAGCACCTCTCGCGCTACGAGCGGGAGAACCCCATCAACAGCCTCAACAGCGAGGAGGAGGCCGAGGTGCTCATACGCGATTTCGCCGCCAACTGGGTGGCGCGAAATTGCTTCTTCCTCGCCGCTTTGGAAAAGGCGGGGGGAACCTTTGTCGCCCAAATCTACGTAGGACCGGTCAACTGGGACACGCCCGAGTTCGAGATTGGCTATATCGTCGACCAGACCCACGAGGGCCAGGGCTATGTCAGTGAGGCTGTGCGGGGCGTCTTGGGCCTGGTCTTCGATCACCTGGGGGCGCAGCGGGCCAGCATCCATTGCGATGACACCAACGTGCGCAGCGCCCACGTGGCCGAACGATGCGGTTTTGCGCTCGAGGGTCACATCCGCGAGGACCATCCCCACGCCGACGGTACCCTCACCGGAACCCTCCATTACGGCATCTTGCGCCGCGAGTACGAGGTCTCCCGGTGAGCGAGAACGCGCGTGATTGCGTGGCCGGGATTTGCGCCCAAGAAGGGATCGCCACCCAGGACATCCGCCCTTTGGAGGGTGGCCAACTCAACCAGGTCTTCGGGGTCGATGATGCCTATGTGGTGCGCATCGGCATGCGGCCCAATAGCTACGCTCGCCTGGCAGATGAGGCGGAGCGGATGCGGCGGGCGGGTGAGTTAATACCCGTGCCCCGCGTCCTGGCCTTGGGCCAGTATCGCGGTCGCCCGTACCAGATTCAGCAGTTCATCCGTGGCGAAAAACTGCACCATGTCTGGCGGGGCCTGAGTCCCAGCGAGAGGGAGCGCATTATGGCCGAGCTGGCGGGGTATCTTAGCAACCTGCACCGGCTTGGGTTCTCTGAGTTTGGACGCGCTTGCGGCGATGGAGTGGGATATGCTACCTGGCTGGCCTATTATGAGACGGCCCTGCAAAATACCATGGCTGACCTTGAGGTCCTGCGCATCCCTATCCCGGCGGAGATCCTGGCCCTGGCGCTGGACTATGTGGAGAGGCATCGCGACGTACTGCGCGGAGGAATGCCAGTGCTGGTGCATCGCGACCTCTGGCCGGGCAATATCCTCGTCAGAGACGGCGCCATCGCGGCCATCCTGGATTTCGAGCTCTCCGTGCAAGCACCAGTCGACTATGAGCTGTGGCTGATGGAGCGGTTCTGTCTCTACCCTAATGACTATGTCGAGGAAAGCTGGGAAGTCTTTTGTACCGCCGATTTCGCCGATTACTTGCCGCTCCTGCGCAAGCATTATCCGGAGCTTTTCGGCGCGCCCCATCTCCGAGAGAGGCTCAATCTCTATCAGCTGCTGGAGAGCCTGCGCAGCTACGTAAGCTGGCGTAAATCGCTGGATCCCACAACCAAAGTGGAGCCTTTCCCGCTCCAGCCCATCGCAGTATTGATGAACATCCTTTTTGAGCATGGTACCCGGATGTTCTTGTAGCAGCCGCTTTTGTTCGCATTGCCTTGACATATGACACTAATAGTGATACTATAGGGACAAAGCCAAATGGACGAACTCGTGGGCGAGATGCGGCTACATCCCAAGGCGGTACGCTTTGCAGACCTCTGCAGGGTCTGTGACTATTACTTTGGTGAAGCACGTCAGAAGGGAAGCAGTCACCGCATCTACAGGACTCCCTGGCAGGGGGACCCGCGAGTGAACATCCAGAACGACCATGGCATGGCCAAAGCATACCAGGTAAGGCAAGTGTTGAGGGCGATTGATCGACTGGGAGTACATAATGATGCTGAACAATGATCGATACACCTACCGCGTAACTTGGTCTGAGGAAGATAGCGAGTATGTAGGCTTGTGCGTGGAGTTCCCGAGTCTCAGCTGGCTAGCCTCTGCTCCGGAAGGTGCCCTTGAGGGCATTCGTCGAGTAGTAGCCGGTGTAGTTGCCGATCTTCAGGCCACTGGCGAGCCCGTGCCCGAGCCAATTTCCATCAGGCAGTATAGCGGCAGATTCATGGTCCGGGTTCCGCCGGAGATTCATCGCCAGCTCGTGCTCGAAGCCGCCGAAAGCGGTGTGAGTCTGAACCGGCTCGTGAGCGCCAAGCTGTGTCAGCAGTGAAGGTTGCGTGATGGCCAGAAAGACCCAGAACCGCTTCCATGGCGCCCCTGAGCGCTTTGAGGTCGTGGCCGAGTTCATCTACGACCACTACGGCAACACCGTGGTGCACATCGCCGATGTTGCGGGCGGCCAGGGCATGCTATCGCGCATCCTGCGCAAAAAGTACAACTATGACAGTGAGGTGGTGGATCCGCGGGGTTGGACGCTTAGGGGCGTCTCCACTAAGGAGGAGGAATTCGACCCGGCGATGGCGAGCTATTACGACCTGATCGTCGGTCTACACCCCGACGAGGCCACCCGTGCCGTGGCCATGGCCGCCCTGGTGCGCCCTACCATTCTCATCCCCTGCTGCAATTTCTGGTCCGAGGAAAAGCTGGGGCGAGACGAGTTGGTCGAGGCCATCGCGGAGTATTACCGGCAACACCGGGTGCGATTTGAGGTGGCCACGTTCGCTTTCAAGGGCCCCAAAAACATTGGCCTGGTGTCTGAACCACCTCTGGGCTAGAGAAATGCCGCCACAGTATCCCTGGCATCAGATCCGGACCACTCTCAGTACAGGCAGTCTAGCAAAGCTCAAAGGACCGTCAGGAAGTCGTTCAAGGCGGCAGTCTCTCTTGCTGATTCATACCTCGTCCAATGAGTTTTGCCTCGCGACCATAAGATCCTTCGATGTCCCTGAATAACGGGAGGGTGCATGCTCGAGTGCGGTGTATACATCGGCAAGGACATTGAGATCGTGGTGACAGAGAGATTTGTCATGACATTTCGACGTGTCAAGTCTCGAAACGCTCTGGAATCCTGCCTTCTGAAAAAGATAGACCATCTTTCACACTATTCCTGCGTGGGAATCTGCCGTTCGTTGCCCGCCACAACAATTGCCTATCCGAGACCCCGGAAATGGCAATACGCTCTCCAAGGAGTAAAGAGGAAATACCATAACAATCGGTTCTTGGCTGTTTGGCTTGGACATGCGTATCCTACAATTCAGGAGCACGAAGATCGGATTGAGCTTCTATTCCCGGATGGCGATACCCACTCAGCAAAGAAGACGGAAGCATTTCGCGTGGGCGATCTTGATCCTGTCCCACCATCCATTAGTGAGAACAATGTCGGTAAGTGCCTGCAGTACTGGCCGATGGGGTGTAAAGAAGGGATCATGAACGTTGGTGGCAATGATGCCTGCATTAGCGTTACAATCAATACGAGAGAGCATATGTACATTTTTCAGATGCTACCACACGACTTCTATTGCCGGGCGGCAAGATATCGCACGTGCAATTCCGGAGTTGTCTTTAACCAGAATTTCAGACAAAGAAGCGGTAACTTGTCCGAAACGTATATGGTTGAGGATAACAGTATAGCAGGCAGCGAGCTGTCTGTTGACCAAGACTCGTTTGGCGTATGCCGAATTATCGATTATGAGGGCTTGATGAGAGATCATCTAACTGAGCGGGAAAGAAGCGTGTTGTGTTATCGGTACGGGCTCAATGGCTTTGCGAGAAAGAGCCAGGCGGCCATTGCAGGTTTACTTGGCATATCCCGCTCCCATGTGTCCAGGCTCCATAGCAAGGCTTTGAAAACCATAAGCAGCGTCATTCCTAAACCACCCGAGAACAATATCTACTGGACAGTATCTTCATACACAGATAGTCGGATCATCTTGAACGGTTGCCAGGGAGACGTGTACGAGTGGGTAAAACCTGCTCAGTAATCAGGAACTTGCACCAATGACCTCTCCAGGGTCGTCCGCGGATTCCTCGCGCCAGGCACTGCCTGCCGGTAACAGCAATCATGAGAAACGCTAGACATAAACCTGCGTGCCAGGAGGATACCAAGTGACTGATTTTACTACCAGGCGGTTACCGGGCGCTTATGATGCCATTGCCCCCGACGGCTCGGAAGTACGTATCCTGCTTGGACTGCAGGGCGGGAGCATGGCCCACTTTCAGCTGGCGCCCGGGCTGACGTCTTTGGCCGTCACCCACCGCACGGTGGAGGAGATCTGGTTCTTCCTCTCTGGCCGGGGCGAGATGTGGCGATCGCAACGGGAGCGCGAAGAGGTCGTGCCCGTGGAGCCCGGCATCTGCCTGACCATTCCCCTGGGTACTCGCTTCCAGTTTCGCTCCCTGGGCGACGTGCCCCTCGCGGCCATCGGGGTGACCATGCCACCCTGGCCAGGCGAAGGGGAGGCCTTCATCGTGCAAGGCAAGTGGGAGCCGGTGGTGACGTTAGGGGACAACGAGACATGAAGATACTCGCAGTCAAGCCGGAATGGGCTCTGGTCGCGTACGTCGTGCTGGACATCCTTTGCGTAGGTATGGGGATGGGTATCCCCATTTTCAGCATCCTGCTTGGCTTTGTGGTCGGATGGTACGTCGCCAGAAGGGTCTACGCAGAGGGACTGGATACCGGGCGGGGGCTGCAGAGGATGCTGCTCACCGCGACACTCACAGCCGCCGTGACCCTTGTAGGCATGCTCATCATCTGGGGCAGGATGATAGGTATGCTCTGGAATCCTGCGGCCGACCTGGCGAACACTGGCATCCCCATGATCCTGTACGAGCCTCGGGCCAGCCTCTTCGGCTGGCTGGTGCTGATGATCCTGATCTCGCCCTTCTTGCAGGTCATGACCACACTCTTTGCCGCGCAGGTGACGTGGCTCCGGATGCTGCGAGGCCGGGCACCGAGCGGAGACGCCTGACCCCTGCACCGAATGTGAGCGCCGAGCCCCCGGCTTGGCTAGGGGATGGGGCAAACGGATATTCGCCCTACACGGTGCGCCGAGATGGGGATTGGCCCGCTTCGTCCATTTGGACAACCCACACCCGATGGTGCATAATCCCTGCCCTGTGGCGAACAGCCGGATGTGAGGGGCTGGCAACAACCAGCAGAGAGGTGATGGAACATGGAATGTCGCGCACTGGGCAAGACAGGCCTCCAAGTCAGCGCCGTAGGCCTGGGCACCGAATACCTGATGAACAAGCCGCAAGAGACCTTTAACGACGTGATCCGCGCGGCTGTGGATGGGGGCGTCAATTACATCGATGCTTTTTTTGCCGATCCCGTTTTCCGCGACCAGTTCGGGGTCGCACTGCGGGGCTGCCGCCAGCAGGTCTACATCAGCGGTCACCTGGGGAGCGTGGTGCAGGACGGGCAAAACGCCGTGAGCCGCGACCCACGCGAGGCTGAGCGCTTCTTCCTCGACTATCTGCAACGCCTGGGAACCGATTACGTCGATGTGATCATGCTTCACAACTACAACGACCTGGCGGATTGGCAAAAGATCACGGCACCGGGCGGGCTGTTGGAGCTGGCCCAGCGCTTTCAGCGAGAGGGCAAGGCGCGGTTCATCGGTTTCAGCGGGCACAACGCGCCCCTGACGCGCCAGGTGGTGGAGAGCGGTCTGATCGAGGTGCTGATGTTCCCCGTGAACCTGGCTTGCCAGGCGGTGCCCGGCTTTACCGAGTTGATGGCTGCCTGCGCGGCGCAACAGGTGGGCCTGGTGGCCATGAAAGTTTTCGGCGGGGGGACCCTGCTGCGCAAGCAGAGCACCGTCTATCTCGAGGACTTTCAGATCGGCCGCACGGAGACGATGGGCGCCCCCACGCGCTGGGAAAAGCCGGAGACCATCACGCCGACGCAGTGCCTGGCCTACGTGCTGGCGCAGGCCGCGGTATCAACCACAGTGCCCGGCTGCAAGAGCGTGCAGGAGATGGCTGAGGTGCTGGCGTACTGGGGAACTGGCCCCGCGGAACGCGACTATTCCGCCCTCTTGCCCGCCTTCGAGCACTACCCCAGCGGCCAGTGCGTCTACTGCAACCACTGCCTGCCCTGTCCGGCGGGGATCGACATCGGTAAGGTGTCGAGCCTGTTCGACCAGGCGCAGACCGGGATCACCCCCGAGGTGCGCGCGGCTTACGACGCGCTGCCGTCGAATGCTTCCGACTGCCTCTCCTGTGGCGATTGCGAGGCACGCTGCCCGTTTGATGTGCCCATGGTCGAGCGCATGGCGCAGGCCGCCGAGCGGTTCGCCTAGAGTGTACCACACAAGGACGCGGCTGCGCAGTTGGCGCAGCCGCGTTTCTTCAAGTCGGGCAACTCGCTGGACCTGTTAGGCCGGGATTCGCTTGATCACTCTTCGCTCCAGGGTATCGATGAACTCATAGACGTCCAGGGCTGGGTGCACCGCCATCTCGTTCCGCTGTACCATCTCTACCACGCCCTGCCAAAGCGCGAGCGACCGCTCCTTCTCCCCGCGCGCCCGCGCCTCCAGGACCCCGGCCAGGCCGATGCACAGGTCGGCGTGCAGCTGTAGATAGCGCCAGGAGGTGGCGCGGCAGGTATCGGTGGCCGAGGCCACGTTTCGCTCGATGACCGGCTGGAACTCACGCACCACGTCCGGGATGTGGGCGTAGCGCTCCGCTGCCTCGGCGCTCACTTGAGGTTTTTCGCCCCGCAGGTAGGGCGGATCGTAGAGCGCGGAGAGCTGCTCCAGGTAACCCCGCACGAGCGCGCCATCGTCTCCGTAGGCGCTCTGGAAATAGTCGTTGGCTATCTCTTCGAATGTAGCCCCCTCGTCCCACAGCGTACGCCCCATAACCGTCATCCCCAGCCCCGTGGGGAAGAAAGAGCGCTGCACCTGGCAGCTCATGAACCCATCGAGGCCGATCGCTTTGAGCAACTTGATGTCCTTGCTGAGCAGCAGTGCCGTGGCCATGTAGCTCGGATCGAGATAATGGTCCCACATAAAGTGATAGTCGAAATCAAAGCTATCCCCGGCGAAAAGCTCTTGCCACTGGCGCAAAAAAGCCACGTTTTCGTCCACGTTAGCGGGAAAGCGCAGCTTGTTGCGCACATAAGGTGGAATCTGGATATCCGCTGCCTGCACGGCAAAGTCCTTGCTGTACGTGCGTGTGATCGGCGCGAACATCAAGATAAAGCGCTCCGGATGAGCGATGCGCTCCACCTGGGGCGGCCAGAGCAGGTCGACGTAGATCAGGAAGACGATGCGCGTCTCCAGTTTGCGCGCTGTCAGCTCCGCGTCCACGGCGTTGAGCATCTGCACGTAGAAATCGGAGGGGATCATCTTGCGGCAGTTCTCGCACTCGCACTGGTTATTGGTACCGTCGGCCAGCCAAAAGTGCAGCACATCGATATCCGGGTGCTCCTGGCAATAATCGGCGATGCCGCTCACGATCATGCGCCGCACCTCGGGGTTGGAGTAGCACAGGTTCGTGTTCAACGGGATGCCCTGCCACACCGCGCGCACGCCATTCACCTCCGCCAGGTACTGTGTCACGCTCTCGGGAAGCTCGTAGGTCTTGGAATCCCAGCTCAAGCCAGGCACCCCCAAGGGCTCGCAGGTCCAGCCATGGCCCACCGCGTGATAGACCATATCGCGCTTGGTAACCTGCCCCACGACGCAGGCCAGCAGCTCGCGCGCCCGCTCCACGCTAAAGGGCTCGGGCTCCAGGGTGGGGTTTTTCAGATGGCGGTACCAGCGGTCGAAAAAGGTGTAAGCTTCGCGGAACTGGGTGAAATAGGCATTGAACCCCACTTTGGCCGACCAATCGATGATGTCGGCCACGTGCTCATAGCTCACCGCACCCTCGATGCAGATACCGCGGTGACGGTAGGAGGGCTTTTCCTGCAACTTGGCCGATAGCGCAGCGACGTCACGCCGGGGGATGATCTCGCCCTCCGCGCCCGGGCGCACCCAGCGGCAGCCCACCTCGGTCAGGAAGCGATACACGCCCAGCAGCACACTACGCGGGTTGGCGCCGGCAATGGTTCCGCCGCCGGCATTGATGTCGATGGCGATGGCGTCGTCGAGAGCCGGATCAGGGACCTCGACCGCCTGGCCCAAGCCCAGGTTGGTCCCCAGGCCCAACCACAGGCCATCTTCGGAAGTGCGTCTGGAAGCCGGATACACATTGACGCTCTGCTGGTCGCCCAGAATCAAGCGTAGGTAGCGAGCCAGCTCTTCCGCAGCAAAGGCGATGGTCTGGTGTTCGCCCAGCGGGCGGATAGCAATGGAACGGTTCTTTTCGGACATGATATCCCTCCCAGGGGGCAGCGCCTGCCGCCCCATATTGGTCACGCTGAGACGATGATAGGTCAGCCACCGAGCGCCGTCAAGCCATATCTTGCTGGCAATGCATCACCCTCCCACGGAATACACCCGTACAACCCGGCCCCGCCGCTTGACCTACCGGAAGACATGGGCTAAAGTCATCAAGTTCTGGCACTCGCGGCGTCCCACTCCACCTCTGGGACGCATTTTCCGCATAGGAGGGCATAGGTGTCCGAGATCCCATTGATCCCTCGACGCGTTCTCTTTGGCAACCCCGATCGCGCGTCCGTGCAGCTCAGCCCGAATGGCGCACAGTTATCCTGGTTAGCGCCTCTCGATGGCGTGCTGAATGTCTGGGTGGCTCCGAGAGAGGACCTCGCGGCAGCCCGTCCCATCACCCACGACACCGGACGGGGTATCCGCTTCTACGGTTGGACCTACACGAACGAGCATATCCTGTACGTCCAGGATAAGAATGGCGACGAGAACTGGCGCGTATATATCGTCCATCTGCCAGGGGGCGAGGTTCTCGACCTGACTCCTTGGGAGGGGGTGCAGGCACGCATGCAAGGAGCCAGCCCCAGGTTTCCGGAGGAGATCCTCCTATCCGTCAACCGCCGCGATGCGCATTGGCACGACCTCTACCGCGCCAACATCGTCACGGGCGAGGTCGAGCTCGTGAAGCAGAACGACGGTTTGGCCGGTTTCCTGACCGACGATGATTACCGTGTGCGGGGTGCTATCCGCATGACGCCAGATGGCGGCCTCGATCTGCTCAAGCCAGGTGAACAGGGCACCTGGGAGCCATGGGAAACCGTCCCCCCTGAGGACGCGCTGACGACAGGGCCGGCAGGTTTTGACAAATCGGGCGAGGTCTTGTTCCTCAAAGATAGCCGGGGCCGCGACACCGCCGCGCTGGTAGCGCAGAATCTGTCCACCGGAGAAAGGACATTGCTGGCGGAAGATCCCCAGGCCGACGCTGCCGATATCGTGCGCCACCCCACAGAGAGGCACATCCAAGCGGTATCGTTCATCCGTGAGCGCAAGCGCTGGCAAGTCCTAGATCAGGCCATCGCGCCGGACCTGGCGACGCTGCGCACGGTATCCGAGGGCGATGTGGAAGTTGTTAGCCGCACCCTTGATGACCAGCGTTGGATCGTGGCCTATTTGGTGGACGATGGCCCTGTGCGCTACTACCTCTATGACCGCTCACAGCGCCAGGCGCGTTTCCTGTTTACCAACCGCCGGGACCTGGAGACCTATCCGCTGGCCAAGATGCATCCTGTGGTGATCCAAGCTCGCGACGGGCTCGACCTGGTGTGCTACTATACCCTCCCCCTGGGCAGCGACCCGGATGGCGATGGCATCCCCGATCGTCCCCTGCCGTTGGTGCTGGTCCCACACGGGGGTCCGTGGGGTCGTGATTTCTGGGGCTATCACCCCTGGCACCAGTGGATGGCCAACCGTGGCTATGCCGTGCTTGCCGTGAATTTTCGCTCATCCACCGGCCTGGGCAAGGCCTTTATCAACGCCGGAAACTTGGAATGGGGCGGCAAGATCATGGAGGATCAGCAGGATGCTGTCCGCTGGGCCATCCAGCGAGGGATCGCCGACCCCCAGAAGATAGCTGTCATGGGGGGCAGTTTTGGCGGCTATTCCACGCTGGCCGGGGTTACCATGTATCCCGATGTCTTTGCTTGCGGGGTGGATCTCGTGGGACCATCCAACCTAATCACCCTGCTGGAAACCATACCCCCCTATTGGAAACCCATGCTCCACCAGTTCACAACACGCGTAGGCGATCACCGCACGCCGGAGGGTCGCGCCCTGCTCACCAAACACTCGCCGCTCACGTATGTGGAGCGAATCCGCAGCCCCTTGCTGATCGGCCAGGGCGCGAACGATCCCCGTGTAAAACGGGCAGAAGCGGACCAGATCGTCCAGGCCATGCAGGCGCGAGATATCCCCGTAACCTATGTGCTCTATTCCGATGAAGGCCACGGCTTTGCGCGGCCGGAGAATAACCTATCGTTCAACGCCATCGCCGAAGCGTTCTTGGCCCGCTGCCTGGGTGGCCGGTTCGAGCCGATCGGCGACGATTTCAGAGGGTCCAGCTTGCAGGTGCTGGCCGGCGATGAGGACGTCCCGGGGCTGAAGGCAGCCCTGGACGAGACGCGACGCGGAGCACAGGGGGGATCCATATCCTGAGGAAGAAGAGAAAAATGCAAGTGTGTGCATCCGTAGGTTGTGAGAAATTCCCCTGTGCCGACGTACAGCATGAGGGTTATGTCGTGCCAGGAATCGAGGTGGATCCGGCGACCGTCTCTATCATCCTGATCTCCGAGGCGGCGCCGGTGCATGCGGCCGACTATTATTACGCGCCCGGCGAACCGCTCTACGCGCAGACCACCGTGCTGGCCTTCCAGGACGCGGGAGCTGGTGTTTCCTCGATAGAGGATATCCTGAAGCTGGGCGTCTACCTCACCACGGCGGTCAAGTGCGCCAAGACGGGCTATGGCATCGCCACCAATACGGTGGTAGAGTGCTCGCGCCTGCTAGAGCGCGAGTTGGCCCTCTTTCCCAACGCGCGCGCCCTTTTGCTGATGGGCGATGTGGCCATCAAGGCCATCAATGCTATCGCCCGCAGGGCCGGAGAGAAGAGGGTCGTCCCCGCCGGCGCGACGTACAAGTTGCGTGGCCCCGAGTACTGGTTCCGGGGTATGAAAGTCTATCCGTCCTACCTCCAGGCTGGCCCCAGCTTTTTCATCGAAAAGACCAAGCGGCGCGCCATAGCGGAGGATATCGCCGCTGCGCTGAGCCTGGTCGAGGGTCCTGCATCGGAGTAGCGAAGCGATCAAAACAGCGGAGGATGTGATGCACGAGGGGCAAGGGTGCTGACCGATACACAGTGTTTAGCGGAGTGGGTGCTGGCGATCCAAAGCATGGGGGCCTGGCTGGCTGCCCCCATGCGGTTCCTCTCCTTTCTGGGCAATGGGGCGCTCTATGTGGCGATCGTTTGTGCGATCTATTGGAACGTAGACACCCACATGGGGCTGCGGCTAGGGAGCCTGTTGGCCATCACCATTGGCCTGAACAGCATGGCCAAGCTGGCCTGCCACACGCCCAGGCCCTATTGGTGCGATCCGCGGGTGCAGGCGCTCTCCACCGAGACGTCGTTCGGTTTTCCGTCGGGCCATTCGCAAAACGCAGCAACGTTCTGGCTGGGGTTGGCATGGATCGGGCCCGGAAAGCGGCGTTGGCTGCTGGCTGTGCTCCTCACCCTGCTCATCGGTTTCTCGCGCCTGTATCTCGGCGTCCACTCCATCGCTGACGTAACAGCGGGCTGGCTGCTCGGGGCTCTGGTGCTGTGGATCTACTTGAGAATCGAGATCCCCGTGGCGAGGTGGCTGGCGCGCACAAGCCTGGGCGCCCAATGGTTGGCCATATCCATTTTCGTGGCGCTGCTGCTCCTTTTCGGCGTTGCGGCCAGGCTGAGCTTGGGGGCTTGGAGCGTGCCGGCAGAGTGGGTGGCCAATGCGGCTCGGGCGAACCCGGCAGCGCGGCCCATCGCGCCCTTGCGGCTCAGAGATACGCTCTTCAGCCTGGGCGCATTCTGGGGCCTGGCCATGGGCGGCGCCTGGTTGGCCGCCCAAGGCTCATACAGGGCGCGGGGATCCGGGAGGCAACGTGGCATACGCTATCTGGTCGGTGTGCCGGGGCTGGTGATCCTGGGACTGGTGCCCTATCTTTTGCTGCCCCATACCGAGTCCTGGCCTTTCCATGTGGCGCGCTTTGCGGTCGCTGCCATCGTAGGGCTGTGGATCTCGGCGCTGGCTCCCTTGACCTTCGTACGGTTGGGATTGGCCGAGTGGGAAGCTGCAGTGTGACTAGCCCGGCGCTTTGGACAGGGTGCAGCCGCTGAATGCGCTCTATCTGCCGCATCGGGGTGATCGCGCTCATATTCTACGGACCCGGGAGACCAGGGAATGATGAAACCCGCTGAATGTTTTCGCCGTATTTTGCTATTTCAGGACGCCGAGTATATCCCGCGCATCGAGGCCGGCCCCATGAGCCCGGACGTGGAAAGGGAGTGGCGACAGCAGGGACTGCCTGAAGGAGTATCCATCGGGGAATATTTCGGCTTTGTCTATCCCGTGCGCGTCTACGGCCGCTTTGGAAAGAGCAAGTTCGAGCCAATCCCCGGCGTGCCGGAACAGGGGATCCTGGCCCAAGACGAGCGGCGTATGATTACCCGCGACTGCTGGGGGCGCGAGATCGAGTGGTTCGCCTCTGGCGTGATGTCTGAGGGCGCCCACCGCATCTTACGCGATGGCATCCGCGACCGCGAAGATTGGCACAAGATCAAGGACCACTTTAGCGCGGACGAGCCGTGGCGCTACCCCGGTAGCCTGGATACGACGCGCCCGCCCGTGTACTCACTCTTCCTGCTCGAGCCGCCCAAGTTATACCAGGGCGAGCCTGAAACCTACGAAACGCTGCAGGCGACCATCGCCGCGGGCGACGATCTGGTCCAGGTGTTTGGCCCCAGTATGATCGGCGAGCTCAAAGAGATCATGGGTTATGAGAACCTGTGCATCGCCATGTACGAGGATCGCGCGCTGCTGGAAGAGATCATCTGGACACGCACCGAGCTGGCCATGCGCGTGCTGGATGTGGTCATGGACCGGGTGAAATTCCCCATCCTGCACTTTTGGGAGGATATCGCCTACAACGGGGGGCCCCTGATCTCCCCGAAACTGTTTCGCGAGCTGGCTGTGCCGGCTTATCGCGAGCTCGCCAAGCTCTTTCGCGCCAAGGGCGGGCAGATCGTCTCCGTGGATAGCGACGGCGACATCCGCTCCCTGATTCCCGGCTGGCTGGAGGCGGGGGTGACCCACTTTTTCCCGCTGGAGGTCAAGGCGGGCATGGACGTGGTGGCCCTGCGCAAAGAGTATGGCAAGAGCCTAACCATGCGTGGCGGCATCGACAAGCACGTGCTCTTTCAGGGCCAGGAGGCCATCAAACGCGAGCTGGAGCGCGTGGCGCCCGTGGCCCGGGAGGGGGGCTATATCCCGATGATCGACCACAGCATCCCCGAGGGGGTGTCATTCGAGAATTACTGCGCCTATGTACAGCTCAAGAGTGAAATCCTGGGCATTCCTGGGAGCCAGAAATGATGCAACACGTCATCGTCTATCGGGAGCCCGGCCGCTATGCCGGATGGCCAGCGAACTATGGCATCTGGTCATGGGGAAACGAGATCGTGGTCGGTTTTACGCTGGGTTATTTCGACATGGCCGGTGGCTTTCACACCCGCGACAAGAACAGGCCTTTCCTGGCCATGCAGGCGCGCAGCCTGGACGGCGGATTCACCTGGGATATGCGGCCGACGCCCTGCCGCACGCCGGGCAACCGGGGCAGCTTCTCTGCGGATGAGCACCAAAGCCCCGAGCTGCGCGTGGCTCCGGCGTTGGAGGGACAGAATTC
>CAYQDH010000041.1:0-18996 GCA_964416075.1 uncultured Anaerolineales bacterium
CCTCGGCACAGACGGATTCGTCACCAATAGCGGGGTCGGTTATGTAACATTGGATACGATGGCCTGGCTGCACGAGCCGGCGAGCTTTGACCGTGTGCTGGTCACCGTGGCCGAGCAGCCCAACAACCTGGAACACGTCCGCCAGGTCAGTGACCAGATCGGCGATCGCCTGGAAAAGAATGGCCACACCGTCTACCAGACCAGCCTCCATCGCCGCGATAGGCATCCCCTGACCTCGATCATTCAGGCGGTGTTGGGGGTGCTGGGGCTGCTGGGAGTGTTATTGGTCTTTCTGAGCGGATCGCTCATCGCCAATACGCTTTCATCCCTGCTGGGCCAGCACGTGCGGCAGATCGGTGTGATGAAGCTCGTGGGAGCGCGCCGCAAGCAAGTGATAGGGATGTACATCGTGCTCATCCTGAGCTTTGGGCTCCTCGCCCTCCTACCCACCATACCCCTGGCGGGGTGGGCCGCCTATGCGCTGGCGCGTCAGGTCGCCACCCTGGTCAACTTTGGCCTGCAAGACACGCCCATGATTCCCATTATTCCGCAAGCGGTCGTCCTGCAGACGACTATCGCCCTCCTCATACCCCTCTTGGCGGGTATATGGCCCATAATGGGCAGCTCCCGTATCACGGTGCGGGAGGCGATCAACAGCACGGGGTTGGGCGGGGCAAAACGCCGCAAGGGCTGGCTGGATCGTCGCTTGGCTCACATGCGCTTTCTCTCCCGTCCACTGCTCATATCGATTCGCAACACGTTTCGCCGCAAAAAGCGCTTGGCGCTGACCCTATTTACGCTCACCCTGGGAGGCGCGATCTTTGTGGCCGTCTTTAACGTGCGCGTTTCCCTAGCCGCCACCGTAGAAGAGAGCACTCGCTACTTCAAGGGCGATGTCAGCATCGAATTGAGCCGGGACTATCTCGTCGAGGAGATCACTCGTGAAGCGACGTCCGTGCCAGGCATAGGACGTGTGGAGGCTTGGGCCAGTGCCCGCGCCGAATGGCTACAGGGGGCCTCTGGCGCATCGCAGGACCAAGCCGTGGAGAACGTCACCGTCATCGGGCCACCCGCGGATAGCGAGCTGGTGGAGCCAGTGCTGCTCGAGGGGCGATGGATTGCACCCGGGGATGAACAGGCCATCGCGGTCAACGAGGCGTTCTGGGTTACGCGGCCCGATCTACACCCGGGAGATACACTCCGCCTGAAGATCGCCGGCCAGGAGAAGGTATGGACTTTGGTGGGCATTTTCCGCTACACTGGCGCGGAGGAGCTCTTTGCTTACACCAGCTATGAAGCGCTGGCCGACGCACTGAACCGACCTCGCCGCGCCGCACTGTACCGCATCGTGGCCGACCCGACAGAGCTCACCGCTCTTGAGCCGGGCTCGGCTGACAGCGGCGCCGCGCTCCTCTCCGATGATGACCGACTGGCCATGCAAGAGCTTCTCAGCAAGCGGCTCGACGCCCATCTCAAGGCAAGGGGCTATCATGTGGCCAAGGTCGAAGCGGGTGGCGCGGTAGCCAAAACGGTCACCGAGTTGCTGGACATTCTGGTCCTGGTCCTACTGATTATGGCCCTCCTGACGGCTCTGGTTGGGAGCATCGGCTTGATGGGCACCTTGAGTATGAATGTGTTGGAACGCACCCGTGAGATCGGGGTGATGCGCGCTATTGGCGCGTATGATAGCATTGTGGTCAAGCTGGTGGTCATCGAAGGGCTGATCGTCGGACTGTTCAGCTTTGCCCTGGCATCGATCGTCTCTTTCCCCATCAGCGCGGTGCTGGCCAACATCATCAGCCAGGCCATCTTTCACACGGCAGCCGACGTAACCCTCACCCTGCAGGGCTTTGGCCTATGGTTGGGTGTCGTGCTGCTCCTCGCTATGGTGGCCAGCGTCATCCCCGCGCGCAACGCCTCCCGTCTCACCATTCGCGAAGTGCTCGCTTACGAGTAGAGCACGCTTCACACGGAATCAGGGAAGGAAGAACGATCATGAGCGGGAAGATCTATTTACTCACCGGCGGCGCCGGCAATTTGGGCAGCAATGTTTCCCGCAATCTGATCGCGACCGGTGAAACCGTTCGCGTTCTGGTGCTGAACGGCGACCCCGCGATTGAGCATGTGCCTAAGGAGGCGGAGATATGCTCCGGAGACGTACTGGACGTTTCGTCCTTGGAAAGATTCTTCGCCGTGTCCGAAGATACGGACATTTACGTGATCCACTGCGCCAGCATAGTGGCGCTGGACCCGGACTACAGCCAGAAGGTGCATGACGTCAACATCACCGGCACGCAGAATATCATCGACCAGTGCGTGAAGCACAAGGTCAAGAAGCTGGTCTATATCAGCTCCACCGGCGCGATTCCCGAACTGCCGGGCGACCAGCCTATCGTCGAGGTGAACCGGTTCGACCCGGACGCCGTCATCGGCTATTACGGCAGATCTAAGGCCGAGGCCTCGCAGTTGGTGATGGACGCCGTCAGCCAATATGATCTGGACGCTTCGATCGTGTTCCCCACCGGCATTTTCGGTCCCTACGACTACGGCTTTGGCCTAATCACCAGCACCATGGTCAATATCGTCAAAGGCAAAATACCTTGCGGTGTGGCCGGCACCTTCAACTGCGCGGATGTGCGTGATCTTGCTGCGGGCGTGATCTCCTGCTGCGACAAGGGGCGAAAGGGAGAGAGCTATATTATGGGCAACGAGACCGTCACTATGCAGGATCTGTTCGATGAGGTCGCGGAGGCGAGCGGCTGCAAGAGAGTAACGACGATCCTGCCCGCGGGCCAGGCCAAGGTGCTGGCTGCCATTTCCGAGACAGTGAGCAAGATTACTGGAAAACCCACTCCCCTCACCAAGTTCACTATCTACAACCTCGTCCGCAACAACAACTTTAGCAGCGAGATCCGCGACGAAATACTCTGGCTGCGCGATGAGGGTAGGATCTAGGGGAAATCGGCATCTCCGCATTCTACGAGTAGAGCGCGCTTGTTGCGATATCCCGGTCCTTGGCCCTGCGAGTCTTCTCAAGCTATAATCCCCTGCGACTAAATCAGGAAAGGGGTGCTATGTTCGACCTGCTCATCCGTAATGGCTTGATCGTGGACGGCAGCGGCGCACCGCGCTATCGAGGGGATGTGGCTGTTTCAGCGGGACGGATCGCCGCCCTCATCCGCCCCGGCGCAGTCGTAACCGCACAGCGCGAGCTAGATGCGTCGGATTGTCTGGTAGCCCCCGGTTTTGTCGACATGCACTCGCATGCAGATTTGGGCCTGCCCATCTTGCCCACCGCCGATAGCCTGGTGCACCAGGGGATCACCACCGTCGTCACCGGCAACTGCGGCGAGACCCCCGCACCCTTGCTGCCCGAGACACGCCAGGAGGTGATCACCAGCATGGCCTCCGACGATGCCCCATTGCCATGGAGCTGGTCCTCGTTCGGCAGCTATCTCGATCACCTGCGCCAGATCGGCATCTCGCTGAACATGGTCCCCCTGGTCGGGCAGGGCACCATCCGCAACGGCGTGATGGGTTATACCAGCGCAGCCCCCAGCGCCCCACAGATGGAGCGCATGCGGGCCGAGGTGGTTAGGGCCATGTCGGAGGGGGCCATCGGTCTCAGCACAGGCCTGATCTATCCCCCTGGCTCCTATGCCACCACCGAGGAACTGATCGACCTGACCCGCCCCGTCGGCGAGCGCGGAGGCTATTACTTTAGCCACATCCGCGGCGAAGGGCATACGTTGCTAGAGGCCGTCGCCGAGGCCATTCGCATCGGCCGGGAGACCGGCGCCGCGGTGGAGATCGGCCATTTCAAAGCAGCGGGAGAGGTCAATTGGCCCAAGGCTGTGCAGGCCCTGGGCCTGATCGACAGTGCCCGCGCTGAGGGGTTGGACGTGACGATGGATATGTATCCCTATCTCGCGGGGTCCAGCAGCCTGGTGAGCATGCTGCCCGAATGGGCACAAGAAGGGGGACAAGCCGCCACGTTGGCCCGTCTCGGCGATCCCGTGGTGCGCACCAAGATGGTCGAGACCATGGGCTCGGCCGGCTTTTTCCGCATCGCGGCCTGGGAGTCGGTTCTGATCGCCGGCTGCCCGCGGAACATTACTTACGAGGGATGTTACGTGGGCGCGCTGGCCGAGCAGGCAGGGAAATCACCCTACGATTGGGTCTTTGACGCTCTCCTGGAGACTGACCTGCAGATTCAGATGATCATGCCCTATGCTGGTGAGGAGAACCTGCGCCGACAACTGGTTCACCCGCAAATGATGGTGGGCACCGATTCAGCGGTGCATGCCATGACCGGCCCCCTCTCGAGTGGCTACCCGCACCCGCGGGGCTATGGCACTTTTCCGCGCATCTTGGGCCGCTATGTGCGCGAGGAGGGGATCATCCCTGTGGAGGAAGCGATCCACAAGATGAGCGGCTTGCCCGCGCGCAAGCTTAATTGGAGCGACCGCGGCCTGCTCAAGGAGGGTTACGCCGCCGATATCGTGGTCTTGAATCCGCAGACGGTCATCGACTGTGCCACCTATGAGAAGCCACATCAATACCCGCGTGGGATCCGACACGTGCTCGTCAATGGCGAGATGGTCATTCACGATGAGCAGCATACAGGGGCGAGACCGGGACAGGTGCTGGGGCGCCGCTAGGGCGCCCCTTTATTGCCTGTAGAGGCCCCGCTGCTTTTCATACACCTCGGGCGCAATCTCCACCGCGCCGTGCGCCGACGAGGGAGCCGGTTCGTTCGAGCAGCCCAGAGGGTCGGGTGACTGGTGATCATTCTCGTAGCGCGCTCGAACGGCCTCGTCGCGCATGTTTGGCACTTCCAGGGGAACGCTGCCGTTAAGGGCTGACCGGTGGGCCAGGATCCCTGGTAGTGTCATATCCAGGGCCATGTAGACATCGATGGGCGGCGGCTCGCCACGCAGCAGGGCACCCATGAGGGCATCGATCATATACTCGTCGGCACCGCCATGGCCCGTGGCCTGGCGAGCCCAATCGAGGGCATAGGGAAAGGCCGGCACATAGGACTGGCCGTACAGGGCGCTGTGATCCTGCTCCAGGTAGACGTGCAAGAGATCTTCGCCAGGACCGCGTTGGTTTTCCGCGGTGCCACGCGTGCCATAGAGAGAATACCAATGCAACGATGGCTCGCGCCGCAAGGCCAGCCCGGTGAGCACCTTGGTCACGGCGCCATTATCCATCTGGCAAACGAACACCCCCATATCGTCGCCGCGCCGCCCCACCAGGCGCCCCAGGCGGTTTGGCGTGGTCAACCCCACACACCGCACCGGTCGCGTGCCGGTGATATCCAACATCGGGCCGAGAGCATGGGTGCAATAGCCCGTGGCGGGGAGCCAGTTGCGCCAGTGGTCTGGGTCGCCGTACGTGAGTCGTGGCCACATGCCAGTACAGTCGTGTACGTACTCGCACTCGCCATAGAGGTACTCTCCCAGGTCCCCGGCGCGATAGAGACGCTTGATCTCCAGGATGGGGCGCATGGTGCAGGTATTCTCGGCGAAGGCATACCTGGGGGGTGACGACGATCGGTTGGCCTCGTCCACGGTGCGCGCCAGGGCCACCGCCTCGGCCAGGGTATTGCACGCCACTACCTCGGACAGGACATGCCGGCCCTGCCGGAGCGCCCGAATCGCGTGCGCTGCATGCGCGGTGGCATCGTTGGCGATCACCGCCAGCTCGAAATCGTGGTTGAAAAAGGCATCGACACCCAGGTAAGCGGCTTCCAGGCTGGGCAAACGCTGGCGTCCCTGCTCCAAGCGCACCGGGTCTTGATCGCACAGCGCCACCACCCGCGCCCCAGGGTAGCGATCCAAAATCTGCCCCAAATAGGCGCCTCTCCCTGCACCCAGTATCCCAATCCGCATCCTTCGCACTCCTTTACTTGACGCATCAAGACCACACACTAAGATGCTGGCCGACCGTATTTGCGCCAATCCTCGAGGTTGGCCAGGACTTGGTCCCACGCCTCTTTGGTGCCTCGCTCCGTGTACCAGGGGCGAAAACCCAGGTTCCAGTAGGTATTTATCGCGGGCATGCGCCAATCCTGGGTGCCGAGAAAAGCCCGTTGGAAACCCCTTTCGCGCAGGCGATGCATGGCGGCCAGAACGATAGCCTTGCCCAGGCCCTTACCACGCTCACTGGCCACAGCACCCACCCAATGGATGACACCCCATCGCTCGCCGTCCACCACACCCTGCCAGGCGGCAGTAGCGGCCACGGGCCGGTCACCCTTCCAGATCAGCAGCAGGTTCGCCGGGTCATACTCGGGGTCCTTGGCGAATTGGTCTTCGAACCAAGCCTGGTCCGCTTCACCATGATAGTTGGATCGGTTCATGATCTCCAGATAGGCCGATACCTGGTCAGGTCCCATGGGGCGGCACTCATACCCCTCCGGGATAACCAGGGGCGGCAGATGTTGCAGGTCATCGATGCGCATGCGAATCTGGATCTCGCGCATGCGTTGCGTGGCATAGATCTCGTAGGAGCAAGTGGAACCCACAAAATGAACGGGTACGCCGGGGAACTGCTGCTGCAGATATTCCACCAGCCTGTACAGGCCAGGGATCTCGGCGGTACGGTGGTTGACCAGGACCATGGGCAGGCCCAGGTCCTCCAGCCAGGCCGCATCGCGCCATAGCGTGGTGCCATCATCGGTGGTGAGCACGGCGTCCGCACCCAACTCCACCATCGTGCGCACCTGGGTGATGGCCCCCGTGCCCACCGCCAGGCGATGGACCATCTGCCATTTAGTGCCATAGATCTGCACGGCTTGCTCGCCGAGTTTCGACACGGCCAGGGCAATTCGATGGGTCAACTCCCAAGCCGTGGTGGTCGGCACCTCGTGTACATTGTAATAGCGGGCTGTCGTCACAGGCTGGCCCAGGCCCAAGAACTCGCTCCAGGCATCGACGATCCCCAGGCGGGGGAAAATATCCCAAACATCGTGACAGCGGTAGACGACCATCTTCTGGCGATCGAGGTACTCGGCCTTGCGCTGGCCCGGCTCTGTCTCGCGCCAACCCCGGTCGGTATCCATGTGAGAATAGAAGGTGGGCTCATGGGTAATAAACAGGTTGCAGCCCAGGTCGTGGGCCTGGCGCAGTGCGGGCAGCGACGACTGCCACCCCACGGCGATGCCCCTCACCGGTGTATCGGGGTCGCCAACCTTGAAACCGTCGCAGGTAGCGCCCCCCTCCCAATCCACCCACGTCCCTACACTGCGCAGGTGAGCATGAACATCTCGGGCGTACAGAACCATAATGCTCCTTTGATTCGAGTCAGTTAGCATGGGGGAATATACCCAGGGGGACAGCGCATGTCAACGCCAGCCTGCCGCTTCAGGGCGCGGTGAGCCTGGCCATGTCGCCCACAACCTCCAGGCCGGCGTGCCTGCCCCTGTCCTCAAAGAGAAGACGAGCCTCGGCGCTGCCCATTTCGTACAGGCGGACGGCCACGGTGGCATTGAGGGTCTCGGCAACACGGCGGTCCATATCCACCAACGCAGGGGCCCGCAATAGTCCTGCCTCTGCACGCTGGGCCACCATCTCCAGGCGATAGTGGCGGTCGCGCACGATCCACGTGACCTCCGTGTCGGTGACTCGCAGGGCCTCCAGCCGAGCGCCCGTATAGGTCGCAAAGCGCAGCAAGCGACCACCTCGCCACAGACCGATAATGAACCCCGTGAATGAGTTACCCAGCCAGGGAATGATGGCTACCGAGGCCGTGAGACTGGTGCCGCCCGACTGTTTCGGCGGGGTCGAGAAATGATTGCTTTGGAACCACACCCAAGCAGAGGGGAACGAGCGCCCCCAATCCTTTTCGATATAGCCACGCCCTGCGGTGAAATCGGTTGCCGCTCCATCAATCTCTAATTCACCCACTAACGCATGATCCAGGCTTACGATGCCGTGGTACGTCTCCATAAAAGGCACCCAGGCATACCAGCTCATGATCCCCGGCGACAGCACCCGCACGGGCCAGGGCGCAATCTCGGGGAATTTGACCTCGCCCTGTATGCTCCGTTCTGCAGTGTGGATGTCCAGCGCCAGGCTATGGGCGGTGAAGCGATTGGGACCCACCCTGATATCCAGAGCGCCCTGTGCAGCCCAGAATTCGCTCAAGGGGTATGAATGATAGGTTACCTTGCCCGTGCTGCCGTCCGACACCTGCACAAAGGCGTGGTTGCGGGCCTCATCCTGCCCCAAAAAGACACCGGGGATGATGGCGTAGCGGTGTTGCTCGGTAGCGTCCACGAGCTTGTAGTACCAGCCCTCGAAAAAGGGGGCCCGCTTGCCACGGCCATGGTATCCCGCCGGGTTCATCGTCTCTCGTATCAAATGCAACACTTGTCGTCACCTCTGGGTGCTAAATGAATCTCTGTGACGCAGAGGACGCCGGGATCTGCCCTACTGCCTGACCATCCATAGCAGGCGGTCATACGAGACCGCATAGTGGATCACCAGGATGATACCCATGACCCAGCTCCAGGTCGCCGCGCCCAGATCGTGGAGTGCCCAGACGGCAAAGCCAAAATAGGCCAGCTCAAG
Organism: uncultured Anaerolineales bacterium; assembly: GCA_964416075.1. GTDB lineage: Bacteria > Chloroflexota > Anaerolineae > UBA1429 > UBA1429 > CAYQDH01. Next base: position 8,580 of record CAYQDH010000041.1, read on the forward strand.
AGCCAACCGCACGATCCCCGGCACGGCCACCGGCGCTCGCCCGGGGTCGTTGGGCACGCGAAACACGCCCCATAGCGTGGCGGCGACCAGGGGGATGCCCAGGGCGAAGAGGAATCGCAGCCAGCCATCGCCCTCGTGCCAGCCCCACACGCCCATGATCGCCAGCGCAGCAAGTTCCAGCAAGAACCGCACGCCAAGATTGATCGGGTGAGAACCCATCGCGAACCCTCCTGGAAACGATCAGATTGGCTTGCGCCAGACGACAGAATACCGCCACAACTGAGTGGTCATGCTGGTTGTGTTTCCAGCCCTCCTCAGGGAGCAGGGCAAGGCGGTCGAAATCGGCCCGGATCGTCGACATAGAAATTGTCACGTCCGCTCCATCGTGAGCCATATCCTAGATGCAGCGACTACTGAAAACTGATCCTGGGTTCACAATCCGGCCACAAACGCATCCACCAGCTCGATCGTATAGTCGTCTACGGGAACCTTGCCTTGCTCGTGCAGCGCCGCCATCGCTGCGTGACGATCCCCACGCGCACGCTCGACGGTCTGGCCCACGACGCGGAACAGACCAGCATCCTGGGCCAAAGCTGCGCGCAAGACGGGCTCGGGATCGTGGCTCTCCAGGTAAATAGCGGCATCGAAACAGAGCAGCCGCTCCAAGAGCGGGAGCACTTGCGCCGTCGTATAGTGGGGCGCGCCATGGTAGAGGTCGGGCCCCAGGCAGTCGCCCAAAAAGATGGACTTGTCCTCCGGCACATAGACCACGGAACAATCGGCCCCGTGGTCGCCCCCGACATGCACCAGAAGGCACGTCACGCCCCCCAGGTCGATCTCCACTTGCTCGCTAAAGGCGATGTCGGGGGGGCTCAGGATCAGCGCGCTGCGGTCGGGGAGTTCCCTCTTGATCATATCTCGGCAAAAGGCGATCTCGATCCCCTCCTCCACCCGCCGATCCAGCGCTTGGTCGCTCCAATCCCATTGGGCCATGGTCGTAAGCATGCGTCGCGTCTCGCTATGCGCCAGGCTCAGCAAATTGAGCGTGGCCATCCCAAACACATGATCCCAGTGCCAATGCGTGATGGCCAAAAGAGCGGGCGCCGCCAGGCCGGCGCGGGCCATCTCCTGCAACAGCGCCTGAGCATGCGCCGGGGAGGCGCCGGCGTCCACCACCAGGGTGCGGCGGCGGCCCACGACCACCCCCAGGGCGGGACGGTCCGTCGTCGCGTCGGGCGCCAGGCGATAGATATGCGGTGTAACCTGGTCAAATGCCAATCGATTCACAACTTGCTCCATTCACCTGGGAATGACCCGGCCATTATAGCCATCCCCGGGGCCAAGACCAAGCGCGACCCCGTTTGTGAGTGGACTGACAACTGACGACTGATAACTGAGCACCAACCTGGGTTTGCCCCACGCCCCAACCCGAGTATTCTGCTGGTGTTACGTTTCAGCGATCCATTAAAGCGAGGAGGTCGCTTTGGTACAGGCTATTCTTTGGGACATGGACGGTGTGCTCGTCGATTCGGGCGAGGCGCACCACAACGCATGGAAGCTGCTCTACGCCGAGCGGGGCCAGGAGATCAGCTACGAGGATTTCGCCGCCACCTTTGGCATGGCCAACCCGTTCATCATCCGACGCTGGCTGGGCCAGGACACATCGGACGAGGTGGTGCAGGCGGTGGCCGAGCGCAAAGAGCAGATCTTTCGCACCCAGGTGCATTCGCACGTCCACCTGCTCCCCGGGGTGCGCGACTGGCTGGAGCGCTTTCGCCGTGGCGGCTATCGCCAGGCCGTCGCCTCCTCCGGCGAGATGGCCAACGTGGCGGCCATCGTCTCGGCCATGGGGGTGGGCAACTATTTCGACGCCCTGTTGAGCGGCGCATTTCTCCCGCGCAGCAAACCGGATCCGGCGATATTCCTGGCGGCCGCGGCGGCCGTGGGCGCGCTCCCAGCCGATTGCCTGGTGCTGGAGGATAGCACGGCCGGCGTAGAGGCCGCCCGCCGCGCGGGGATGCACTGCATCGCCCTGACCACCACCAACGCCCGCGACAAGCTGGGCCAGGCCGACCTGGTGGTGGATAGCCTCGAAGAGCTAGAAAAGGGGGCCGTCGCCCGCTTGCTGCGGGCCCCGACACCTTGAGCTTGGCTAACCGCGGCGGTCCGCCCTCGCCGAGATGACCATCCTACACCGCCACAGGAGCGGGTACCTCTTGCGGTGTCTTCCGTCGCCACTACTGTGGTCGCCACAGTAGTGGCGCGTTCCGTGGGTCCGTTTCTTATCGCCGCCGCTTCAGGTAGACCGTGACCTCGCTGCGGTTGTGAAACAGCTGCCGGGCGCCCGCGATCTCGTACCCCTTGCGCAGGATTTCCAGCGCCTCGGCGAGGGCATCGCTCCTCCCCGCGACGGAGCGCTCCAGTCGAGCCACAGACCGGCCGCCACTATCTGTGGGTTGGCCCCGTCCGCGATCTGGCCCGCCACGATCGTTGCCTGGTCGGCCCCTACCATAATTGGGTCGGGATGAATAGTCCCGCTCGGGCAGCTTGAGGGTCATGATCCCCTGGCCCCCTCGCCCCAGCGAGCGGGCATAGGCCACCATCAGCTCCGCCGAATCGCGGGCATCCATGCGCATATCGTTGACCAGGAGATCGAACCGTTCCGGGCCATGTTTCAGGTACGCCTCGGCGGTCGTGCGCAGGTAGCGAACGTCGCGATCGGCGGCCAGGGCCGGGTGTAGCGCCGCCGGATCCACGGCCACCACCCGCAAGCCTCGTTGGCGTAACACGCGGGTCCATCCCCCGGGCGCGGCCCCCAGGTCCAGCGCCAGGCCCCCCGCGGGCAGCGTCACCCCGAATAGCTCCAGCGCCTCCAACAACTTGAACTCGGCCCGGCTGATCTGTCCCTCTTCGCGAGCAAAACGGCGTGCCCCCCCGGCCCAAGCCGAGAGGTTGTCGGCCACCAGGGATAGCCCCAGAAAGCCCGTCACCGAGCCCTCATAGGCGGCCACCACCACAGAGACCACCTGCCCGGGATGGCGCACATCCAGCGTCGAACCATCCCGCACCGCCAGGGCCTCCGCCAACGCCGTATTGACGTCGTAGGGCCCATAGCTCTCATCCACCAGGATGCGGGTCTGCACCGAATAGGGCAGCTTGGCATCCAGCCGCGCCGCCAGGTGTTCCAGAGCCGCCGCGCCCAGCGCCACGATGGCCTGCTCCCCGGCGGACGGCGCCCCGGCGGGCAGGACCAGCGTGTGTTGCACCGGGCAGAGGTGTCGCACAAAAATCGGCGGCGAATGTCGCCAGCCGGCCACCAGCGCGGCATAGGACCCAGGCAGCGCCAGCAACAGCACCCCTTCCCCCAGCTCGGCCAACACCCGCGCCTCCGGCGCCGCCCACCCCACCTCGCGCCGGGCCAAATCAACCGACTCTGGATCCGCTGTCACGATCGCCGCCGGCGCCACCCCAGTCAACTCGCTCACAAAGAGCTCCTCTCCCCTCGTATGCCGGGCATCCTGCCCGGCTCCCAGGTCTCCCCGTCCCCGTTTCTCCGCGTCTTCCCCTTGCCCGGACCGCGGGGCTGAAGCCTGGCATGGGCCAGGCTTCAGAGGCCCGCTCTGCCCATCTCACCCTACCGATCAACCGTGGAAATGCAGCGGATCCAGCGTCATCTCTTTCATCCGCCGCACATAATACCAATAGTGCTCCAGCGGCACATCGGGCGGCACATGGTGATCGCACCATGGGATGTACCCCCCCTCCGCCGCCAGGGGGGCGACATGCGCCAGCTCGGCATCGATCGCCTGCGGCCCGGAGATCATCGCCCGCTTGTCGATGCTGCCCATCAAGCGCAGCTGCCGCCCAAAGCGCTCCCGCAGGTGCACCGCATCCATCCCCGAAGCGCGCTCCATGGGATAGAAGCCATTCACCCCGCCCTCGATAAACAGCGGCAAGAGCGACTCGGAATCGCCGTCGCTATCCACAAAGATGATATCGATGCCGTTTTCCCGGATAAACCCGGTCAGCCGCTTGTAGGGCGCCAGCATAAAGCGGCGGAACATCGCCGGCGAGATGAGCGGCCCCGCCTTGTAGGCCATATCCTCCCACAGCAGGATGTAATCCAGGTCCACATCCTTCAGCGCCCGCTCCGCCGTCTGGATGCAGAAATCAACCACGTAATCCATCATCGCCTGCACCCAGGCAGGATCGTCGTACAGCGCCTCCGAGATACCCTCCAGCCCCATCCAGTTGCGCAGCCAGCCGAACACCGAGCCCGTGCGCATCGTCAGGGGATAATCTCGCTGCGCCCAGATGCGCACCTTATCCTCCCAATACTGCGGGTAGCGGATCGGCGACCGGGGGTTCAGGCGCGGCGCGATCTCGTTCTCCCAATCCTCCCTCGTCTGCAGGGGGAAACGCAGCCATTGGGGCATGCGATAGGAGTGCTCTCCCTTGAACTCTTTGGAAACCACCCCCGTGCCCCGCCGCACGATGCGGTACTCGTTGGTCTCCTCCAGCGTTTCCGTCTCGAACCCGGGGATGAAACCGAACGACACATCCACCTGTTCCCGCAGCCGGTCGAAGCCGAAATAGTCGTTCAGATACACATCCGCGGGCATGCCCTGCTTCTGCCACACCGCCAGCGTCTCGGGCCAAAAGCCCATCTCCCCCCACGGGCAGCGGTCCCGCGGCTGGTAATTCATCGTCGCCAAGAATCTCTCTCGATCGTTCATCCCCACTCCTCGCGCATCAAAATATCCCTGCCCTCTTGTTTACCACACCTCTGCCCCCTTCGCAACTCGGCCCGGCCCGCGCCCGTCAGCTCTAGCTGCGATCCTGAGGCTGCCCCCATCGTCGCGATTTCAAACCTCGTTGTCGCACCTGGATCAGGGCATCCATACGACGACCCTGCACCGCTATCCGCCATACGGACGATGCATAAAACCAGCCTTGACCAGCCGTCCTTGTATCCGGTATGATCGGGGCAATCCTATCGAAGCTCATCCACAACAGGATCTGGGCGATCTGCCGAACCCGGGTACCGGTCTTGCGAAACCGCGCAAGCTAAGGAGGATCCATGACCGTGCCGCGATCTCGACGACCGGGCAAGTGTGTGCTGCTGGGTCTGGTCACGCTTTTGCTGCTAGGGTGCGCGCCGAGCCGCACCGCGGGTCCCACAACGCCGCCCATCTCGGCTGCAGCCGCAAACACCTCGGTGCACCTCCCGCTGGCGGCGCGCAATCTGAACCACTACATCGATACGCTCAGCGCCGCGACCTATTCCAGCATTCTGGCGATGGTCGAGCCGGCCACCGGCCTGCCCCATGACCGGATCGACGCATCACTACTAGATATCGTGCCGCAATTCGCCGTCGCGCGCATCATGCCCTATACCGGTGCGGCGGCCAGCGCCACGCTGGTTGCGTCGCGTTGCACGGCGCCGGCGTGCCGTTACTCGGGGACCTACGGCCTAGAGCTCGACTATGTCACGCCCTCACAGAACACCTGGGCGAGCCTCAGCTTCGACAGCCCGGGATTCGACGTCTCGCGCGCCGTGTACCTTGAGGCCTGGGTGAAAGGCGCGCAGGGGGGCGAACGCTTCGAGTTCGTGCTCTGGAGCGACCTCTCCACGTGGCCGGGGCGCCCGCAGAATGCAGAGATCACCGCCACACCGAGTTGGCAGCGCGTGCGCATCCCGCTGGCCGATTTCCCACCTTACGCCCAGGCAGCGACCGCGCTGAGACGGCTGAGCATCGGCTTTAACGATGCGATGAGCCCAGGGGGTACCGTCTACCTCGACCAGATTGCCTTTGTCGACGCAGACGGGGCGCGGGTCCCGGCACCGATGGACGAGGACACCAGCGTCTCCAACATCGGGCTGTACATCGCCAGCGTCTTGGGCGCACGCCGACTGGGGCTGGAAACGGATGCCAGCGCCACCACGCGGCTCCAGCCCACGATCACTAGCTTGGAGAAGCTCAGCAAGTGGCACGGCTTCCCGCAGACGCATAACCGGGCCGTCTCACTGCAGCCCTCCGACGGCGACCGCTGCATCGCCGCGGTGGACATGGGCAACCTGGCCGCGGGTCTCATCGTGCTCAGGCAGGCGGGCTTGAGCAACCTCTCGGGGCGCGCCGGGGTGCTCGTCGACGCCATGGAGTGGGATTGGCTCTACGACACCACCAGAGGCCTCTATTACGGGTGCCGCTATGCCGACGGGTCCGCCTCTAGCTGGCACTATGACTGGTTGGCCGCTGACTCGCGGCTGGCCTACGCCATCGGGATCCGCAGCGGCAAGCTCCCCGCCGATGCTTGGGACCAACTGCGGCGTGAGCCCGAGCCGCCGCGCTGCCTGCCCGCCGAGCGCTGGCATTTCGCTCCCGGCTGGCAGGGCGGAGGGCTCTTCATGATGCTGCTTCCCCAGGTATTCCTGGACGAGCGCGACACCGAGCTCTATACCTCGACCCTCAACCTGATCGACGACCAGATCTGCCTGGCCGAGCAGATCGGGTCGCCGGCCTGGGGATGGTCGGCGACCGCACTTGCGCCCTATGGCGCCGAGTACTGTGGCTATGGCTGCCTGCGCGACGACATCCTCGTGCCGCACGCCAGCATACTCGCCGCCGAATACATCGCCCCAACGCGGCTCGTGGCCAATCTGGAGGCGCTCGAAAGATTGGGCGCGCGCCCCCTGGCCCACGATGGCCTGGCGGCGCACGACTTAAGCTTCCCAGCCTCGGTGAACTGGCAGAGCGGCGAGGTCTGTACCGTGTACCTCGTGCTCGACCAGGATATGGCCTTCCTGGCGCTCGTCAACGCGCAGACGGGCGGCTATCTCGGCGCCCTATTTGCTCCCTAGCCCCTGTACCGCGGACATCTTGCGCGCGCCCCCCCACGGACCACCGGGCTCCAGGGGGGGCGTTCCCCATCCCTGCCCTGCCACCATGCCGCCGCTCCAGGACACCTCAGAACTCGAAAGCGTTCAGCGCTGCTCTGCGCGCCCGCCAATCGGGCAGCACGCGCTCCAGCACCTGGTAATAGCGGGAGCTGTGATTAGGCTCCACGAAATGGCACAGCTCGTGCAAGATCACATAGTCGATGAGGCCCAGCGGGGCCTGCACCAGCTTCAGGTTGAGGGTCATCTTGTTGGGGCGGCGGGCGCTGCCCCAGCGCGAGCGCATGGCCCGGATGGTCACCGTGGGCCGGGGCACACCCAAGGGCACGACCCTGGGCCAGCAAGCATCCAGCCGCTCGGCGTAGACCTCCGCCGCTCGCACGCGGTACCAGGCTTCCAACACGCGGCGCACTCGCTCAGAGTCCTCCTTGTCGCGCACCTGCACCCACAGGAACTCGCCATCCTGGCGCACGCCCTGCGGCGACCCCTGCAGCACCCTGAGTCGATACTGCCGCCCCAGGTAGCGGTGCGTCTCCCCGGAGAGATACTGCCGCGGCGCGGGGCGCGGCGCGAGCTCGAACTGCCTTATCTTCTTAAGGACCCAGGGAGCGCGCTGCAGGATAAAGGCCTCCACCTGGGCCAGGGATAGCCTCAGCGGCGCCGCCACGCTGACCCGCAGGTCGGGATGGACGGTGATGGAGAGCGTCTTGCGCCGGGCGCGGCGCAGCTCGTAGGATAGGGTGACGTTGCCATAGCGGATCTGCCGCAACGAGGTGGTCACGACCAGCTCGCCCGCGATCCCAGGTGCGCCAGCACATCGCGCACCTGCATGAAGAATTCGCCTGGCGTCGCCGCCAAGCGCGGCCTAGAACTAGAATGCGCCGTGGGTGTCATGCTGAGGCCGTACTCGGGCCGAAGCACCTCCGCCAGGCCAACGCGAGACCCTTCGCATCCGCTCAGGGTAGCATCCCTTCTCACCGCGGTTGTCATACTAGCCTTGGCCGGCATTCGTCTGGCCCTCGGCCCAATACTTGGCGCGTTGCTCGCCCAGGCCTTCCAACAACTCGGCCGTGCTCAGTCCGGCCTCGAGCCGTAAGCGCTCGATCTCGCGGGCCCGCTCGGGAACCAGGGGGACCATGGGTGCCAGCACAAAGATGCCGTCCAGATCCAAGAAGTAGTAGGTGTCGCCCTCTTTGATGTTGTACCTGGAGCGCACATCAGCCGGCAAGGTCAATCTGCCGCGCTGTCGTACCTGGATTGGGATGTCCATGCTTGTTTCCTCTGTATTCGTTACCGACAATGCAGCTATCCTGCTTCACCAGTATAAGCGACCTAGCGAATTATGCGAGCGCACATACTGGTCTCGGAACAATATGTGGTAGAATATATCTTGTAGGGGTTAATTGCTCGAATCCATCGAGCAGGATGGAGGGGTACTGTGTCGGCCGATCCCCAAGTCGTGGAACGCATCAAAGAACTGTATGGCCACTAAGGGCGTGCTCGATACCCATGCTTTGGTGTGGTATCTGGAGGGGAATAGCGATATCGGCGCCCAGGTCATCCGGGTCGCTCGTCGCGCCGCACAACCTACACCAGGTCTTGTAGGCCTCTACAGCAGCGTCTGCACCTCCCGGCAATCCGAATAATGCCCCTGCGGACTGCCGCATGAGGGGCAGCAGCCATCCTCTTCGCTCTCCCCACACCGCACGCAAGTCCGTTTCTGGTTCGCATACTCCCCGTTGCGCTCCCAATCCCCCCAGACGTGTTGAAGCGGCTGGGGTTCCTCTAGCCCGCAGCGCCCGCATGTACGCACCTGGATACAGCGATCCGGAGCGAGCGGCCTCCACCCTCCCCACTGATGTTCCACGCGCTGGCCAGGGCGCGTGGCACCATCGCGGCGACAGACCAGCGACTGCTCGCAACGGCCAGGCTCGTCGTATTGCCACTGCCAATCATGCAAGCCCGACCTGCACCTCAGGCTCGACGCCATGTTTCCACCCCTCCATATACACGATCGGCGACTGTCTAGTAGCCGCGCCATCCTGGCGCGCTGCCGCCAATTACTGACCCTCTGGGAATACCACAACCTGGCCGCCCTGAACGAGCTGGCTCAACGGCGTCACCATGATGCGTTCGGCCAGGGAATAGGCGCGCGCGCCAGGGTAGATGACGATCATGTGATCGAGCGTCAGGTCCTCCAGCGCGATGCGCATGGAGGGCATCAGACGTGGCGCGTCCAGCCGCTTGCACTCCACGCCCACGCGGCGCCCATTCACGATCAACAACAGGTCCAGCTCGGCGCCATTGTGAGTCGCCCAGAAGTAGGCTTGATCCGGCGCGACGGCTTTGAGGGTCTCCTCGACGGCATACCCTTCCCACGAGGCGCCCAGCCTGGGATGAAGCAGCAGGTCGTCCTGCGTGCGGATGCCCAACAGGTGGTGCAGGATGCCGCTGTCGCGGAAATAGACCTTGGGCGACTTGACCTGACGCTTGGCCAGGTTGGCATAGAAAGGCTGGAGCTGGCGCACCATGAAGAGCCCCTCCAGCACATCGAGGTAGCGACGCACCGTGGGCTCCGAGACGCCCAAGGAGCGAGCCAATTCGGCGGCGTTCCACACCTGGCCATGATAGTGGGCCAGCATGGTCCAGAAGCGCAGCAGGGCCTGGGAGGCGATGTTGATGCCGAATTGCGGCAGGTCGCGCTCCAGGAAGGTGAGCACAAAGCTCTTGCGCCAGGCGGCGCTGTCCTCGTCGGATGCGGCCAGGAAGGCGAGGGGAAACCCGCCGCGCAACCAGTGCTGCGCCTGCGCGTCAGCGCCCACCTCCGCCAGGCTGAACCCACTCATGGTCACGATCTCCAGGCGGCCGGCGAGCGATTCGGACGATTGGCGCAGCAGGTCAGGCGACGTGCTGCCCAGGATGAAAAAGCGGGCAGGCAGCGGGGTGCGGTCGCACAGCACACGCAATATGGGAAAGAGGTCGGGGCGACGCTGGATCTCGTCGATGACCACCAACCCGCGCAGGTCTTGCAGTGCGGTGATGGGCTGATCGAGCCGCGCCAGGCTGACGGGGTCTTCCAGGTCAAAGTAGTTGGCCGAATCCATGTCCACGAATTGGCGCGCCAGAGTGGTCTTGCCGCACTGGCGTGGCCCGATGAGCGCGACCACGCGGCTACGCGCCAGGGCCGTCTGAATCTGCTGAGTGAGGGCCTGGCGTTGGATCATGATTCCATTCTACCACGAAAATCATAACTTGTCATTTCCTTTTTCATGGTGTAACCGCTCCGCGAGCACTGGGGCAATGGTCCAATACAGGTCTGGCCAACCCGAATGCATTGCATCCGTTCGCCGCTTGTGCTATATGATGGGCATACCAGGAGAGCATCGCCCGCTCTCACAGAAAGGACCCCAGATGCCCAACGCAACCCGAACCACAGTCTCCACCTTTGGCGCCATCATGGGCCTGGCGGGCATCGAGCACGGCATCGGCGAGATCCTGCAGGGCAACGTCATGCCCGAA
>CAYQDH010000042.1:0-15265 GCA_964416075.1 uncultured Anaerolineales bacterium
AGGACGGCCTCACCGATGGGCAGGAGCTCAACAAACTAGCCACCGACCCCAACCAGCCGGACAGTGATGGCGACGTGATCACCGACACCGTGGAGGTGAAGGGGTTCATCCTGGGCGGCCGCACCTGGCATCTCAACCCCAATAACCCCGACAGCAACAACGACGGCATGGTCGATTCGGCCGAGTGCCCGGCCCTGGTAGAGGTAGCCAACCCCAGCGCCACCGTCATCTCGGAGCAGTGCGACGCCGACAAGGACGGTATCCCCAACCCCTTTGAGTTCGACAACGACAACGATGGCGTGCCGGACGCGGTCGACCTATCTCCCAACGAGTCGGTGACGTACAATGGCCTGGGCTACGGACGGGCTACAACGGCCAACGCCTTTAACAACGACCGCCCCTTCAAGCTGGCGGTGACCAACCTGGTTGCCGGCTGGCCCGTGCTGGTCGATCTGCAACTGCGCCCCCTGATCACCGACCACCTATCCTACGCCTACAACGTGCTCGACTGGCCGACGAACGATGTAGAGGGCCAGATCCAGCACCAGAAGGCCACCACCTTCTTCGACCTGAACCCGCAGGATACGGCCGGCGCGCAGGGCGACATCCGCCTCATCCCGCTGCTGCAGATCAACATGACCGGCCAGCTCCCGCTCAAGCTGACCACGCCCAGAGCGAAGATGATCGTGGGCCAGGGGACCGTCGTGTCCACCACGGTGACCCTGGAGCCCGCCACGGCGACCTCCACCCGCTTCACCTATGCCCTGCCCGCGGGCACGGCCCTGCAGGTCTACAAGGGGACGTGCGCCGAACTGGATGGCGCGCCCCTGATCAGCCTCAGCGGGACCAGCGGCACCTTGAGCACCCATTCCGTGGTGCAGATTGCCGACGGCAACCACGCCCTGGTGATGATCGGCACGTACCCCAAGCCCTGCGCAGAGATCCCCGACGTGCCCAACGGCATGTACGCGGACAAGATGGTGGACGAGGCGTCGCTGGCGCCCTATGGCATCACGTTGAGCGACCAGGGCGACGGCTCTGTGACCGCCTCCGTGCCGCTGAACGTGGCCACCGACGACACCGGCGGGGGCAAGTCGGCCTTTACGGCGCGCATGATCTACTGGCCCGGAACCACCAACCGATGGGAAGAGCCGCAGACGATGAAGGTCATCTGGCTGGTGCAGATGCTCACCGACGCCTGCGCCCCGGGGGCCAAGTCTTGGGAGGAGTACTCTGCGGAACACGAGGACGCCAGCCAGGAAGACTATGACCGCTATTTCGATGATTACTGCTGGCGCAACCGCACCGCCGACGAGGTCACGCCCATCCAGGTTTACGACGAGGACTGGTACCTCAGCGGCCTGGTGGTGCGCGAGGACCACGGGCTGGATATCGCGGTGGCTTATGTCAATCCCAAGCTGAGCACGTACGACGATGACCCGCTCTACACGCTGTCCATGGGCTTGGGCGAGCAGCTCCTCACCGGGATGGATTGCCGCACCTCGAGCACCATCCTGAGCCCCATCTCCCAGGCATGCAGCGGCGACCTCGTGCGCGACCTGGGCGTGTCCATCACCGACCACACGGGCAGCCAGGTGGCCAACTCGACCATCGAGCAGCGCTTTGACATCACCGCCACTGTGCCGATCACCACGCGCTGGGGCATCCCCCAGAGCGCCCTGCAGGTGGAGAGCTTTCGCTATGACCACCAGGACTACCTGGCCTACCACTCGATGACCCAGACGCCGCGCATCCTGGCGCAGTACACCGTCCCCGTGACCACCACGATCCTGCAGGCCCGCGAGGAGCGCTATCGCTCGGGCCGCCTGGAGGCGGGCACGATGACGCAGGGCGGCGCGCTCACGGTGGACCTGAACACCACCGATTACCCGGAGACGACGCTGGCGGGGCTGCTGTGGACCCCCTACCGGCTCAAGGACAAGACGACGTGGGAAGCGGTCCCGCCCACCGAATACTGGGACTATTTGGAGATGGAGCTGGGCCGCCGCCTGCGCGAGATGTATCCCAACGACCCGGAAGAGGTGAACATCGGGCGCATGATCGTGGCCCGCTCCTACAGCATGAGCCTCATCAACGGTATGGTCAACACCGTCGTTCATTGCGTGCCTGGCCAGTTGCTCTGCCCCATGGTCACCAAGGTTCCCTACACGGATGACATGATCATCAAGGCCATCAAGGATATGATGAACGGCATGGATGCCATCATCATCAAGACGGTGTTCAAGATATGGGAGGAGTGGAAGAGCATCAAGACGCCCGACATCACGTTCGCCGTACAGCGCAATGGCGATGTCACCGCGATCGACAACGCGCTGGAAGAGATGGATGGGGGGCTGCCGCGCGCGGGCAACCCGGAGAAAAAACTCTACCAAGTGATCGGCGGGCAGGTCAAGAACTATTTTCTCGGCCCCTACCAGACCCTTTTGGATCGCGGGGCCAGGGGCAGAATAACGATTGGCGTCGTGTGGGGCGCGGCCGCCGTTGCCGTGCTGGCCACCATCATCATCGCCAGCGTGCTCAAGGTGGAACGGGCGCAGATCGCTGCCATCGTCATCCGCACCATCAATCTGTTAATGGCCACGCAGGGCATGTTGGCGGCCATCTCCGGCTATATCAACGCCGCCGAAAAAGCCATCGGCACCTTCATCAAGGTGCTCAAGCGGCTGCAGCCATCCAAGAACGTGGCTGGGATAGTGACCACCGCCCTGGCCTGGGCCATGACCTGGGCGGCCTTTGGCATCCTGATCTCCTCCAACCACCTGGCGCGGGGCAGCGGGGCTTACATGGGCGAACTGGCGTTCGCCATTGCCTCTTCCCTGGTGACGCTCATCCTGTTCATCATCTTTACCGCCCTGGGCGCCGTTGGGGCCATCGTCCAGGCCATCTTTGGCCTGATCAACGCCATCGCCAGCCTGATCTGCAGCGCCCTGCCGGAAGAGGCGCAGAAGAGCAAGGCCGGCTACTGGCTCTGCGCCGGCATCACCGGCTTTATCACCAACGCGCTCAAGTGGCTCTTTTATTCCGGCACGATCATGGTGCAGATGGCCCCCGAGGATTATGAGCGGCTGGAGATGTACGGCTTTTCCACCGCATTGGAGGCCCCCGAGGACGGGGTCGTGCTCGGCAACGCCATCAAGTATAGCATCTCGCTGACCAATACCATCGTCCTGGCGGAGAGGCCCATCAGCCCGTACACGGCCAAGGGGACCGACGGGTACTACCAGTACAGCACCGAGACGCTGGCCCGCGCCACCTTTGACTACCAGTGGCAGGAAGACGACGCGGACTTGCACGACGCGCTCGCGCTGGACGGCATGACCAGTTCATGGGTGGAGATTAACGACGGCCACCGGCTCCGCTACACGGAGACGGTATCGACCCTCGATCCCTTCCCGCTCGAGCACAGCGGCATCAACCGGACGATAGACGGCCTGTACCTCTCCGAGGGCTATGCCGTGCCGGAGCAGGTCTGCTTCCTATCGGACTGCGACATCAAAACCAAGAAGGGCACCAACCACTATAACCTGGGCTCCGACCTCAAGTACGACGTCTTGCCGGCCACGCTGACCGGGTTCCACGAGCTCGCCCCCACCGCCCATGGCTGGGTGCTGGCCTGGGGCCAGTGGGGCGCTCTCAAGTTCCCTCCTCTCGACGACGCCGACGGCGATGGCCTGGTGTGGCTGGAGGACCCCGACGACAGCAAGTGGGACGCCGACGGCGACACCCTGTCCGATGCGTTCGAGATCGAGACCTACACCAATCCGCTGGCCATGGATAGCGACAACGACGGGCTGTCGGACCTGGAGGAAACACGCCACCGCACCAACCCGAACCGCGCGGACAGCGATGGCGACGGTCTGTACGACTGCCAGGAGATCTTGCACCGGGTGACCGTGGTGGGCGATAGCACCGCCCGCCGAGAGTGCGGCGAGCCGGGGACATGGTCCGGCGGCTGGAGCGTGGTCTATGGGAAGGCGAACGGCGGCCCGCTGACCACGCATGTCACGCCGAACCCCATGGACGCGGATACGGAGGGAGATGGGCTGACCGACGCGCAGGAAAAGACCTACGGCTACAACCCGAACGCCATCAATGCCCTGAACGTGCTCTCCTTGGAATCGGAGCTGAGCGAGGTTGGCGCTGGCGGCGTCCTGATCGCCTCCGACAAATTCGTGTTCCCCGGCCAGACGCTGTACTACACCGCCGTGGTCAAGAACGAGCTGGACAACCGGCAGGCGCAGGGGCTCCTCTCCACCGAGGCTGAAATCCTGGACAACTCGGCCGTGCTGCCACAATCGTTCGTCCTGCGGCCGCAGACGCAGGCGAGCCTCACCGGCAACCTGACCGTGCCGGCCAGCGCCACCTCCGGCACCGGCACAGTGACGCAGGTGGCGGGGGCCTCGATCGTGGATTTACAGGTGGCGTCGAACCAGGCTTCGCTGTGGCTGCGCTTCGATGACCCGAGCACGTCGACCGTCTACCTGGACAACTCGGGCGCGGACCCGCCCCATGATGCCACATGCGTCGGCATATGCGCCCTGGACCCGGCCGCGGGCAAGGTGGGCGGTGCGCTCAAGCTCAGTGGGACGGGCTATGCGCGCTCCGGGGCCACCGTCCCCAACACGGCCTATAGCGTATCGTTCTGGTTCAAGGTCGACGCGGCGCACAGCGCTTCGGGCGTGCTCTTTGCCACCGAGCAGAGCGACCGGGTCAAGATCTACCTGGACGCTGGCCACGTCGCCGTGTTGAGTGGGTCAACGACCATGGCCAGCACGCGGACCTTTGGCGACGATCAGTGGCACCACGTGGCGCACACCGACCCCGGCTATGGGGGGGTGGGCCAGCAGGTGCTCTACGTCGACGGCATCCCGGCCGCCACACCGGGGACCATGAGCAACCTCTCGATAGCTCCCACGGCGGGCCTGCTGGTCGGCGGCAAGTCGACCACGCAGGTGACCGGCGCCATGGACGACGTGCGCCTGTTCGAGCGCGCGCTGACCGCGGCCGAGGTGGAGCTGCTGGCCAACCAGCCCCTGTTCCACATGGACTTTGACCAGACCGACGGCTGGGCGGACGTATCGAGCTACCACACCACAGTCGAGTCCTGCATACCTACGCACTTGGGCATGTGTCTCGACTATGGTCCCACGCACAGCAGCCAAGCGGTGACCGGCTCGGCCGCGACCCTGGACGGAACGCAGTATCTGAACGTGCCGGCGGCCTCCCAACTGGATCTCAGCGGGGGCCGGTTCACCCTCTCGGCCTGGATCTTTCCGCACAACCGGCCCAGCTATCCCGATTGGCAGGACCCCAGAGACACCTTCCCGCAGGCCATCCTGGGCCTGCAGAGCGGCGAGAAAAGCGCCTATCCGACCCTGCAGCGGGTGGGGCGCAAGATTCGCTTCAGCCTGGGCACCGGCAGCGTTTGGCACATCCCGTACGAGAGTGGCAATGTGCTGACAGGAAACCAATGGAACCACGTGGCCCTCACCCTGGACAGGGCGGAGAATGGCGGCACATTGCGGCTGTACATCAATGCCAGGTTGGTGGACACCCAGCCCTTCGCGGTGACAACCATCGCGCCCACCAACAGCTTTTGGATCGGTCGCTCTAACAACACCGGGCTCGTGAGTGTCACCAACTTTGACCAAGGCACTTACAAAGATGAGGGTGTCTGTGTGGAGTGTGGTAGCTGTCCTCCCGAATACTGCATGGCCATGAACCAGGTCGAAGTGCTAAGCTGGCAGCCCCCTGGAGGCTCATGCGGCTGGGGTTGCCCGGAGAGCAACGACTGCCCGACGCTGCCTCAGAATATCTCTTTCAGCAATAGCGTAACCCTGCAGTTATGGGACGATGATCGGGGCACGTATTGCGGCGCCGTGCCCGAAACCTGCTGCGAAGTCAACGACGACGATGGATGCAAGATAAGCGGCAGCACCAGCCTGGTCATCAGCACCAATGATGCCGGCTTTGAGCGGGAGACGTATTCCTACCAGGACTGCAACGCGAACGGGGAATTCGACCTCAAGTACACCCACGACTCGATCCCCTTTTACGGGCGCATGGACGAGGTGCAGATCTACGGCCAGCCGCTCGACGCGGACGCCATTGCCCGGCTGTACCTGGATCCGGCGACGCTGCTGCACCTGCCGCTGGACGAGGCGCCCGGCGCCACCGCTTTCGAGGATATGAGCCTGGAGCAGGTGCCGGCCTCCTGCACCGGCAGCGCTTGCCCGGCCTCGGGCACGGACGGGCGCATCAACCAGGCCGCCCAGTTCTCCAGCGCGGAGAGCACCGCCATCCGGCTGGGCCACAGCGCGGCCAATGTGCTCACCGCGCCATTTTCCGTCTCCGCCTGGATCAAGAGCAGCAACCCGAGCGCCACGCAGCGCATCGTCTCCACGGCACGGACCCTGTCCAACAACGGCTGGGGCTTGGGCCTGGCCGGCGGAAAGCTGTCTTTCGACCACTTTGGCTACGGCAACAGCGCCACCTCGGTCCTGCCGCTCCGGTCGGACCAGTGGACGCACGTGGCGGCGGTGGTCAGCGCCGAGTACACCGTCACCTTTTATATCGACGGCCAGATTTGGCCCACCACCACGCACTCGGGCACGTATGGCGCCGCCGCCGACACGGACGACATCATGCTAGTGGGGGCGGCCACGGCGGCAGGCCAGAGCAGCCTGAGCGAGGTCTTTGACGGGAAGATCGATGACCTATGGGTGTTCAACATTGCGCTCAGCGGGGAGCAGATGCTGCAGCTCTACGAAGCGGCGCCGGTGATGCACCTGCGCCTGGAAGAGGCGTACGGCGCGGTGCAGTTCGCCGACAATGCCCTCTATAACCGCTCTGGCGCCTGCACCGCGCCGGGCTGTCCGCTGAGCGGCGAGGGCGTGAGCGGACAGGTGGGGCTGGCCGCGCAGTTCGACGGCCAGAACGACATGCTCAAGATCGGCGACAAGGCGGCTCTGCGCCCGACGACCTTTAGCGTGGGCGCATGGGTGATGCCCATGGGCGCCAGCGAGACCCCGCAGGCCGGCCTGTTGCACGAGGTGGTGGGCAAGTGGATCACGGGGACAACCAGCTACCGCCTGTATATGGGCGATGACCTGACGCCGGGCCTGGGATGGGGTTGCGACGGCACCGATATCAAGTTGAACGCCAGCCAGCCCTTGATCGAGAACCACTGGAACCACGTGATGGGGACCTTGGACGGGCGGGTGCTGCGGCTGTACGTAAACGGCATCGAGAGCACCTTCCATACCTTGCCCAGTGTGAGCACATGTACGAGCACAGCGAACGTGGAGATCGGCGGCAAGACAGGCTTGAGCAGCAGCCAGTTCTTCAACGGCGCCCTGGACGAGGTGGTGCTTTACGGAAGAGCACTGACCCCCAAGCAGGTGCGCGACCTGTACCTCTACCAGGCGGGCTGGGTGGAGGAAAGGCGAAGCCATGACGTCACCGTCGATAGCGATCTGCCCACGGTGGAGATTCTGACGGAGAACGGAAGCTATCTGGCGAACCGCCGCATCTCCATCGGGGTGATCGCTGGCGACGCGACATCGAGCGTGGAAAAGGTGGAGCTGGGGGCGATGAAGGCCGGGGGCGAGATGGCCTGGACCCAGGCGGAGCGCTGCGCCGACGCCCTCGGCTTTCCGCCCGGGGCGTGGTGCCCGAGCTTTACGCCGAAGGACCAGGGTGTGTATCAAATGAAAGCGCGCGCCACTGACGTGGTGGGGCACATCGGGATATCGCCCGCGGTCACGGTCTATGTGGATGATTCGGCGCCCCTGGCGACGCTCGGCCAGGTGTCTCAGCAACTGGATGGTGAGAAATCCAAAGGGAAGCACAATACCTGGATCGTCCATCTATCGGGCACCGCCGAGGACCCGGTGATCGCCACGGGCGTCAGCGGCAGCGGCGTGCCCGAGGATGGCGTGCGGGTTACGGTGCGCGAGGCGGATGGCAAGGCGGTGGGCAGCGGCCGGCAGATGGCCACTCTCTCGGGGACGGCGTGGTCGCTGGACTATACGATTCCCGCGGCCGAGGCAGACGGCTGCCTGACGGTGGAGGTGGAGGCGACGGACCGCGTCGCCGAGCTGGTCAAGACAGACAGCACGCAGTTTGCCCGGCACACCACGGTGATCAGCGGGCCGATCGTGCTGGATGCCAGCGCCCCCAAGGTGGTGCTGGACAAGAGCGCCCTCGCTGGCGACAAACTCAAAAGCGATGTGATCTCCTTGAGCGGCGCGATCAGCGCTCGCCCGGCGGCGGTGCGCGTCATATTGACCGGCGGCTCGGGGGCGGACACGGCGCGGGTGGCGCTGAGCTGCCAGCACGGGCTCGAGGGGTCGTTCTATACCCTCTTTGACTTGCCGCCAGGCACGCTCACGACGGGCGGCACGATCGAATGGGAGGGCGAGATCCACCAGGGGAGCTACTGCGAGGTGGAGATGAACACCACGCTCGCGGCCAATATCAGCGGGGTCATCGAGGCCTGCGGCGCGCCGGTGAGGGACTGGAGCGGCAGTTTCGCCGGGACCAAGTTCGTGAGCTTGACCTTGATAGCGCCAGCGTGCATCCCCACCGGCTGCTCGGCCGACTGGCCGGTGTCGGGCCTGGCGGGCGTTGACGTGGCGTTTCCTTCAACCCTACCCGGCTCGGCATTCGTCAACGAGGCGCCGGCGGGAGAGGTGCTGTATATGCCGTTCGAGGACACCCCCGATGAGAACGGCATCCTGGTGCTGCGCGACATCTCGGGCAGCGGGAACAACGGCGCCTGTGGCAGCGGCGGCTGCCCCAGCACGGGAGAAGCGGGCCACACTGGCAGCGCCGCGGTCTGGGACGGGGTCGACGACGCCGTCGCGATCGGCAATTTCGGCGTCTTTACCACCACGACCGTCTCGGCGTGGATCAATCGCACCGGGAGCACCTCCTACCGCGAGGATATCGTCTCTTACAAGGACGCGGCATCAGCAGGATTTGTCCTGGCCGTGGAAGCCGCCGTGCCCAAGTTCTATATCGCGGTGAATGGCGCGTGGTACTCGGTTACCGACGTCACCACGCCCCCACTGAGCCGGGCGGTGGAAACGAACCGCTGGGTGCACCTGGCCGGCACGTACGACGGCAGCACCATCCGCCTCTATCGCAACGGCGTGCTGGTGGGGCAGACGGCCGCGGCAGGCGCCATGACGCAGGCCGAGGCGACGACGGCCGTGGGCAGCCGGAACTCGCTGGACATGCACCGGTTCTGGGGTGGGATCGATGAAGTGCGCATCTTTGGCCGCGCGCTCGCGGCGGAAGAGATCGAGGGCCTCTACAGTGGCTCCGCGACCAGCTCCGGGCCGAGGCTGAACCTGACCTTGGAGAGAGAGTGGTTAGCTGGCGGGGACACCGTGGAGGACGCGTCGGGCTGGCAGCATCACGGCGCCCTGCAGACGGGCAGCGGCGACACGATCAACAAGGCGGCCACCGGGCAGGTCGGCAGCTATGGCCTGAGCCTGGATGGCGTGGATGACCATGTCGAGATCGCCGACAACGACGCTCTGGATTTTGCCTACGACCAGGACTTGGCTGTGGCCCTGTGGATCAAGGCGGACACGCAGGCGGACCTGCGAAACACCGACAACGATATCGTGGAAAAATGGTCGGGCGCTGGCGGATACCCCTACGTGATCCGCTATCTGCGGACCAACGGGACCGTGCACGGCGCGCGCTGGGATGGCAGCCACAACCCAACGATCGACTCCAGCGTGCCGATCAACGACGGCAAGTTCCATCACGTGGCTTTCGTCAAACAGGGCGCGACATTGTACCTCTACATCGATGGAAAACTGGATGGATCGAGAGCCGACACGACCAGTGGGGACACCACGAACAGCTCTCCGCTGTACATCGGCAGCCGCGGCGGCAACGTCAACTACTTTAAGGGCGAGGTGGACGACCTGCGCATCTATGGCCGCGCCCTGCTGGCGCAAGAGGTCGCCGACCTCTACCACGCTGGCTGGCGGCCCGCTACGCTCACGCAGCAGGGCAATGCCGTGGTGAGCTCGCGCTGGACGATCACCGTGCCGGTGGGGCTGGAGGGGGCGTACAACGTCGAGATGCGCGGCATAGATGTGGCCGGGCATGTCGCGGCCACGACGGAGCGGTCTGTCCTGTGGGCGGGCGAGGTGGACAATCTGGGCCCACGCGTGACGCTGTGCCGTGAACTGGTGAGCGGCGAAACCCAGCGTTATGTCACGGTGGCGCAGGATTTCAACCTGGATGAGAAGGACTGGGCCTCTCCCTGCCCCATCTCGGCGCGCAGCTACTTCCAGTCGCCATGGTACATCACTTCGGTGCCGGCGGGCACGGAGAGACTGTTCCAGCTCACGTCCGCCTGTGAGCTGAGCACCAGCCCCACCGAGCAGGCGACGGCCTGCGATACCTACGGCAACTGCAGCACCGTGGGCCTGACGGAGGGCGGCATCTGCGAGGAGATCCTGGCCTCGGCGGCCGCAGCAGACGCGGCCGAGAGCGCGCGGCTGGCGAGGATAGCCGCCGCGGCGCGCGGTGGGTCGCCAGAGCCATCCATCGTCATCGCGCCTACGGTCATCACCAGCACGCACGCGAGCGAAGGGCGGGCGCTGGAGGTGAGCGGGTGGGTCACCGGCAGCGATGAGGTGTCGGGGGTGCAAGTGGCCATCGGCGCAAGCGCTGGCTCGGCCGTTCTTTCCGCGCCGGCCAGCACATGGCCCTTTACACGCACCTGGAGCTATGCCTATGTCTGGTCCGGCGACACCCTGCCCGACGGCATCACCCAGGGCGCGGTAGCCACCGCCACCCTGGAGAGCGGGGACGTCGTGACAGCGTCGCAGACCCTGACCCTCGACGTGGTCCCGCCCGCAGCGGTAACGCTGACCCTGACCAGCGACGGCGTCCCGGTGGAGCCCAGGACGATCGTGCGCGGGGCTGCGCCGGAGCTGGCACTGACGTGGACGCCCTCTTCCGATGGCAGCGGGCTGGGCTCTTATCGGACCACCTGGCGCGTCGTGGACGTGTACACGACAACCACCACAGCGATGGCGCACGATCCGGCTGAACCGCTGCAGGCACGCTACAATGCCCATGAGGTGCAGTACATCGAGGTGGGGCTGACCAGCCGCGACACGCTGGGCAACGAGCGCTGGCAACCATGGGGCGCGGTGCTGGTGGATGGCCCGCTAACCCCGGACCTGTTGCAGATCCCTGCCTGGTTCAGAGGAGGGACGAGCGCTGAGCTCTACAGCGGCTGGATGGAGAGCGGCTGCGCGCTGATGGGCACCGACGAGCGCAGCGCACGGCGCAATCCGGGGAGTAACAAGCCGGCGCAGCGCTTCTATGCCACCTGGGATCAGCAGGCCCTGCGCATGGCCTTTACCGGCGCGGCCTGGAGCGGCGAGAGCGACATCTTTATCTACCTGGACACGGGCGCGGGCGGCACGGACATCACCTTCACCCCCTACCCTCTGCCCGAGACGGCAACGCACGTCTTCCTGCCCAGCGAGCTGGGGGCAGACCGCCTGGTGTGGCTGAAAGACGAGCAAACGGCCAGCATCCTGCGCTGGGATGGGAGCCAATGGACGCCCGAGACCGTTCTTTCAGCGGAGCATTCGCAGTTGAACTGGGCACTCAACGGCGGCCAGTTAGATCTGTACCTGCCCTTTGAGCTCCTGGGCCTGCAGGCGGGCGACCCGCTGGGCCTGCTGGCCTTCGCCACGGAAGACCCGCAGCCGGACGAGCCCCTGCACATCTGGGCCACCTTCCCCACGGCCAACCCGGTCAACAGCGCCCGGTCCAACCAGCGCGCCTTCCTGGCGAGCTTGCTGGAGGGCAAGGGCGCGCGCATGCCCCTGCTGCACTTTTACCACTGGGCCGCTCTCGATGACGGGATCTGCCCGAACGGCACCACCGGCGCGCCGGCCGAGACGCAGCACAATGATACGCAGCTGCGAGCCACGATCCAGGCGGAGCCAATCGGCGTGACCGTCAGCGGCGTGGGCGGTGGGCTGTACTGGACGGGCGACCCCGAGGGCGCCCTCGATGTCCTCGGCGCCGGGCTGATCATGGACCTGTTGAATGCCGAGCACCCGCCCTTGCTCGACGGCCAGCCGATCACCTACACCATCCAGGTGGCCAACGAGGGCAGCCATACCCTGCAAGGGGCCTGGCTGGAGTTCGGCGCCTTTGCCCAACTGCGCCTGCTGGAGAGCCGGGCGGACCTGGGCGACCTGCCGCCGGGCAGCGAGCGCACGGTCACCGTGCACGGCGTGACCGACCGCAGCCGGTCAGAGACGGCCCTGGCCGTGGCCCTGGCGCGGCTCTACGCCGCTGGGCACGAGCCGGGCCAGCCGGCCTTGGAATGGGCCGTGGCCGCCAACCGGGTCGACCGCGGCGCCCCCACCGAGCTCGGACTGCATGGCTCGGCGGGGCTGGTGGGGCCCGGAGCAGCCTGGCTGAGCGGCTTTGCCAACGACGAGTCGGGCATCCGCCATATCGACGCCGAGGTCATCTCGCCCTCCGGTGCGACCTCAAACTTGACCTGCGACGTCGACCGTACCGCCTCCGGCTACTGGTACTGCCCATGGGACGTGTCCCAGGCCAACGCTGGCGCCAAGCCAGTTGATGGCGACACGTTCACGGTGCGCCTGCGCGCGACCGACGGCCTGGGGCACATCAGCAATTGGACGCCCCCGCTCGCCATCCGCGTGGATGCACTGCCACCGAGCCTCAAGCTGGCCAAGGAGGTGGCCGGCGCCTGGTCGGGCAGAATCGTGAGCAGCAGCTCGCTGCGCCTGATGGGCGAGGTCTCGGACAACCACGCCGTGGGCAGTGTGACGGTCTGCCTGGAGGGCCAGGCCTGCAAGACGGCGGATCTATCGGTTCCCGGCTCCCCCTCCAGCCGCTGGTCGCAGTGGATCACCACGGGGGGAGCGATGGACTATGTGACGAGGACGGTGACCATCCGCGCGACAGACCGCCTGGGCAACCAGATGGTGGAGGGGATCACCTTCCCAGTGGTGTTCGACAACGTGGCGCCGGTGCTGGGGGCCAGCCAGCTCCTGAGCGAGGCGCCGCTGGGCAGCAGCGTAGCGGTCCTGAGCGGCCAGGCCAGCGATGGCGGGCCAAGTGTGGGGGTGTCGGTGCGCATGGAGGCCGCCGGCGGCGCCGTGACCCGCCTCTCCACTTCGCGCGATGGGCGGGCGTGGTCGTTCAAGCTGCCCGCGGATGCGCCAGGGACCTACACGCTGTGGGTCGACGCGGAAGACCTAGCCGGGAACATCAGCACCGCCGGGCCATTCGTCGTCGAGGTGGTGTGCACGGATGCCACGTTGGTGGTGACGGGCCTCACCGCCGAGCCGGTGGCCGGCTGGCCGATCTCGCTCACCCTGACCGCTACTCTCTATAACGCGGGGCCCGATCCCTTGCCCGCAGGCGTGGGCGCCAGCTTTGCCGAGGGCGCCAGCGCCATCGGGGTGGCGACGACCGCCGCTCCGCTCGGGCCGGGCGAGTCACAAGCCTTGAGCGTGGCCTGGGCGCCAGAGGAGACGAGGGCCTACGACCTGACCGTCGCCCCACTCGACCCTGGAGCGGAGGGGGGCAGCATGGCGGCGGCCCCGCTGTGCCGCATGCCGCCGCCAACCCGCTTTGCCTTGGGCGTGCGCGATCTGCCGCTCTATGAGGACTGGAACCTCGTCGGAGCGCCCATACAGGTCGATGACCAGGATGTGCAGGTGGCGCAGCGTGGGATCACGGGCGACTATGCGGCCATCCTGGGCTACGAGGACGGCATCCTGCCACACTACCCCGACCGCCCTCAGGACAGCACCCTGACGACTATCGAGCCGGGTCGCGGCTACTGGGTCCGTATCACCTCTACGGAGCCGCTCACGGGCACGCTCTACGAGGAGCCGCTGGCGACCTGGCGCATGGCGGGCGCAGCACTGGCCGCGGACCAGCCCTTGGAGCTAGCCTCCGGCTGGAACCTGATCAGCTACCTGCCCAGGGCAACGCAGCCCGTCACTGTAGCTCTGGAATCGATCAGCGATGCCTATGCCGCCGCGCTCGGCTTCGAGCGCACGGGCCTGTCGTACTACCCAGACCTGGCGCCGGAGAGCGGCTACAACACACTACTGCAGATGAGACCTGCCGCGGGATACTGGATCCAGGCCACGCAGGCGGTCACCATGCACTATGCCGCTGAGACGGGCACGCCTCCGGTATGGAGCACGCCGACGCTGAGCGATACCATCGCCCACGCGATCCGGCTCCAGGGGATCCGCCTGGCCGAAGAGGACGCAGGCGTGCGACCCACTTACACCTGGATGAACCTTTACGGCAGGATCTACCTGGCCGACCACAGCCCCGTGCCCGTGGGGACGAGGATCACGGCGCTGGCCAACGGCGTCGCCTGCGGGGCCACGGTGGTGACGGAGAAGGGGCGCTTTGGCCTGCTGGCCTGCTATGGCGATGACCAGAGCACGCCGGAGGTGGATGGCGCCCGTGCTAGCGATGCCATTACCTTGTTGCTGAATGGCGAGCCGGTGGTCTCTGCGCCGATCCGCTTCAACGGCCAGGCGGTGGAGGGGACGGAGCCGGTCCTGTGGACCAGCCACGGCGAGCGCTGGGAAGTGCAGGTGGGGGAGCCCTATCGTTTCCTGTTGCCCATAGTCATGGTGATACCGGATCGTTGCTTGTTGCCCATTCTCATGACGCCGTAATAGCGTTGGCATGAGGGGGAAGATGCGCGCATAGCCCTCATGCCGGGCTCGTACTGATCCAGGCGAGCGAAAAGGCTGCCCAAGATGTGATGCCTTGGCATAGGATGCCTTGGCATCGCATATTGGGCAGCTCTCGGTGACAACCACGCCGAAAATGACCGAGCCCTGGGGCCGGGGCGCCCGGCGCCCCTGAGCGCCACTACTCGACGACGAGCATGGCGTGGCCCTCCAGAACCGTCACCCGGGTATGGGCATAGCCATCGCTGTAGGCAAAGGGCAGATCCTGCGCCGCGGGTTGGAGCGTGACTCGAGACGGGGCGGCATCCAGCCGCACAGAGATGGGCATATCCACCAGGGGGAAGGGGTCATGGACGATGTCTAGGTTATCGGCCTGGCGCGAGGGGAGAAAGCTGACCAGGTGCACAATGGTCGTCCCCCCTCGGCGAACGGCGGTAGCCTCCAGGTGAGCCGGGCCTCCATCACGAATCAGCGGTCGCGGCAAG
>CAYQDH010000042.1:15275-18694 GCA_964416075.1 uncultured Anaerolineales bacterium
AAGGAGCAGGGATAACAAGTTTTGCGACCCAACTTCTAGCGCACGTAGGACCGGCGCTTGTAGCCCGGGGCGGTCACATTGACACACTCGATATTCCAGCAGCGGCCGAGGTCCTCGATGAGATGGGCGAAATGGCCCACACCCAGGGCAAAGTGATGCGTGGGACCGGCCATGCTCCAGTTCTCGATAAAGCCCGAGACGTTGGGCGGAAAGCGGCCGCGGGTGTTGGTGTTTCCCGTGGCGGGGATGGGCCCGGGAAGCGACTCGCCCTCGGCGACCACGAATTTGAAGCGGCCGTCGCGGGTTTGGGTCAGGCCGACGATGGTCATCGGCCCCACTTTGAGCTGGAACTCCACGCCGACGCCATAGCCGCGCTTGCCGTGGAGCACCTTCAGGCCGCGCAGCACAGGGCGCCCTTCTGCTACGGCGATGTGGTGGGGACCATCGTGACCCACCAGCACGATATTGCTCTCGAAATCGCAGGGATGAATCTCGGCAAAGGACCCACCGGCCTCCAGGCGGTCGACGATCAGCATGGCCACGCAGTTCTTGATATCCAGCTCCCCGGCGATGGGCACGCCCTGGCCCGTCAGGATGGAGCTGCCCACGGTAAGCGAGGAGGCCAGCCGTTCATTGGCGTTGCCATTCAGCCCCCGATAATAGTAGGCCAAGCCGGTCAGGTCGAAACGCTCGATCAGGCGATCCAGCCCGCAAGCCACCGTGGCCGCCCAGCGGACATCTTCGGGCTTGGCCGGGCCGGCGATGGGGTCGGCGCCAGGAGCGGGAAAGTCAAAGACCGCGTGGATCTCCTCCAGCTTACGCCCGATCTCCTCATCGGTCGTCTCGTCCACACAGGCCTGCAGGTCGTCCAGCTCGATATGTTCGCAATGCATGCCAAAGGCGCCATCGAACATGGTGGGATCCGAGTTCATGTCGAGCATGCCCTCGTAGACATGGCCCATGACCCCGATGCGCGCCCTCTTGAGCGTGGCGCAGACGCGGGCCACCTTGCACCAATCCAGGATGCGACGCCAGGCCACGGGGTCATCATAGAGCGTGCCGACGACCATGCCGGCGAGATCGATTCCTGCCCTTTCCAGGGCACAACAGACCTCGGGCAGGCTGGTCTGGTTATCGTGCTCGAGCTGCATGAACGTGGTGCCATGGGCGTAATCCATGGCCACGGTCGGCTGCAGGGAGGCGATGATCATGGGCACCCCGGCATGCTGCACCACCGGCAGTACGGTGCTGCTCAGCGCGTAGGTGCTCATGAAGCAGATGAGAAAGTCGATATCCTGGCGCTTGAACATATCCCCCGTCTGGGCGGCCAACTGCGGCGTATCGACCAAGCCGCCGGAGACGATATGCACGCCCTGTTCCACCAGGCGCCCCTCGAAGTAGCGCTGATGATCGATCAGCTTTTCCTGCAGTCCCTCGAATTGGTGCCAATAGAACCAGCAACCACAGCCGAATACGCCGATCTTGGCGCTACCATAGTCTCTCTGGAAAACCTGCTCGAATGTCACCACAACGGGAACCTCCTTGGGGCGTCTGCGCTCTGGTATGTCCGCTAGTGCGTAAGGATTGAGCGTCCGGCCCAGCCCGCAATCACGCGGTGGGCACGTGTCCTGTTAGGCAGGGATCATAGCACCGTCGCCAGGGCGGATGCAAGTCAGGGCTCTGGCAAAGTCGCTGCGCCTGTGAGATCAGACGCAGACCACAGGGTTTGACTATAGTGCGCGGGGATCCTTCACGCCGGTGGGTACACCGGACGTTCAGGATGACGGGAGCGCGACAATGACAAAAGCCCTGGACGCAAGTTGACAGTTGATGGGTTGCGCGTTATACTGACTTGTCTGGAAATCTCCATAATTCGGCGGGCGACAAGTGATGCAAGTATTCCCTTTTACGGCGATTGTTGGACAAGAGAAGATGAGACGGGCGCTGCTCCTCAATGCTATCAGCCCGCAAATTGGCGGAGTGCTGATCCGGGGAGAGCGGGGCACGGCCAAGTCCACCGCAGCGCGAGCGCTGGCGGCGCTCCTTCCCGAGATCGAGGTGGTGAGCGATTGTCCCTATAACTGCAACCCACGGCGCGCCGAGGAGATGTGCGACACCTGTCGCCAGCGTGTGGCAGCGGGGGAGAAGCTCCAGTTGGTGCGGCGCAAGACCCGCTTTGTGGACCTGCCGGTGAGCGCCACGGAAGATCGCGTGGTGGGCACGCTGGATATGGAGCGGGCCATCAAGTTGGGAGAGCGTCATTTCGAGCCCGGCGTCCTGGCGGCGGCCAACCGCGGCTTACTATACGTGGATGAGGTCAACCTGCTGGACGACCATGTCGTCGATCTGCTGCTGGATTCGGCGGCGATGGGCGTCAACGTGGTGGAACGTGAAGGAATCTCGTTCTCGCATCCGGCCCGGTTCATCCTGGTGGGCACGATGAACCCGGAAGAGGGTGAGCTACGTCCGCAGTTGCTGGATCGTTTCGCCCTCTGTGTGGATATCCAGAGCATCCCCGATCCTGGCCAGCGTGTGGAGATCCTGCGGCGCCGAGTGGTTTATGAGCAAGACTCGGACAGCTTTTGCAACGAATGGTGCGATGCGGAAGCCGTTCTGACCGAGCGAATCGCCCAAGCACAGGTCGTGTTGCCCAGCGTGACCTACGAGGCGCCGGACCTGTATGCCATCGCGGAGCTGACGAGTGAGATGGAAGTCGATGGTCACCGCGCCGACATCGTGATCCTCAAGACGGCGTTGGCCCAGGCGGCCTTTGAGGGCCGCACCAGGATCAATGAAGCCGACATCCTGATGGCGGCGGAACTGGCGCTGCCCCATCGCTTGCGTCGCAAGCCCTTTGAAGAGACACAGAGCAAAATGGAGCGGCTCGAACAGCGCCTGGAGGAGGCCCGCGCGAACATCTCGAACGGGCAAGAGCAGCCCATGCGCGGCGAGATGCAGGCTCTGGGGAAAAAAAAAGTGAGTCGGTAACGCTCGAGGAAGGGCAGCCCGGCCAGGGGCAACCGATGCAGGGGATGCCTCTGCGAGGCCACCATGCCGATGCGCAGCCGCTCAACTACCTGCGCCAGGCAGACCAACTGGTCAACGTGGGCGAGACTTTTCGGCCACGCAAGCTCAAGACCTCCCTGGACAAGATGGAGCGCAAAGCGGCAGGCAAGCGTAGCTACACCGTGACCAGCCGACGCCGAGGCCGTTATGTGCGCGCCCGCCCCGCCCAGGGCTCCTATGATGACATTGCCCTCGACGCAACGCTGCGCCAGGCAGCTCCCCAACAGACCCAACGCGAGCATCGAGACGCGGCTGTAGTGATCGAGGAAGCGGATCTGCACCGCAAGGTGCGGGTGCGCAAAGCCTCCAACCTGGTCCTCTTTGCCGTGGATGCCAGTTGGTCCATGGCCGCG
>CAYQDH010000043.1:0-18628 GCA_964416075.1 uncultured Anaerolineales bacterium
CGCTCGCACCCCGGAGATAGTGCGTTCGCAGGTGATCGAACTCTTCGCTGCCCGCCAGGTCCCACAGCATCATGCTGAGCTCGACGACATCCTTGCTGCGAGGGACGACCAGCGCCTTACGGCTAACCTTGACGCCGATCGTAGCCAGGTATCTGTCGGAGAAACGGTTATACACAAAACGTTCTACCAGGCTCGTCTTGCCCACGGCGAAATCGCCCAATAGGCACACCTTTTTGCTCAGGCGCGTCAGGTCCAAGAATATCCTCCCTCCCCCCGCAGCCAAGATCGTATGGCCACGATCTCTATGCCCCACCCGATGGGTGATGGACTAGCTACCCTTCGCCATCCAGCAGACCCTGCAGCAGCGGCCGTCCGCCCGCCAATGGCGCCGCATCGCCCTGGTAGTCCGTTAGCCACGCGCCATATCCAGTCTGCAGTTCAGCGAGCCTTTCGCGCATCAGGGCGCGAAAACCAGCGGGCGGCACCCCTTCTATCACAACGGCCAGATAAGCCAGTCTCGCGGGCTCAATGATAATGGCCTTGTCGCCATACTGGATCTCATCCAGTGTCTCCTCGCCCTCCGCGCCAGGCGCTGAACGGCGTAAAACGTCGCTCGCAAAATCGCGAACGGCCACCAGCATCGCGCTCATGACATCGGCATCACCAGCCGTTGTCGTTTGCCCATGTCCCACATGCAACAAGAGCAGTCCACTGGCCCGGTGAATAAGAAACACTTCCTGCACCTGAAATGGGAGCGCCTCGCGCAGAGCTAGCTGCCCCGCATCGATACCGTGAAGGCCAGCCCAGAGCCGTCGGAAATAAGCCCCTGGTCGTAGGCTGAGACGCATGCGTTCGTCAACCGAGCGGGCCAGGTCGCGAATCGCCTCCGTCACAGCACGCATGACAACCTGCCCGATGATCGGGTACAGCGCCTCGATCATCTGCTCTCGCGCATCGCGGATGCTGCGGCGGATCATCTCGCTCAGAAGCGGGGTGATAGCGGCGATCATGGCGCTCTCGTCGCCTACGCGCCCTTCGACCTCGATCAGGCGCGCCCGTAGGTCGGCCAATCGCTGCCTGTCCGCGCTCAGGAGCACCTCGCGCAGATCCTCTATGGTGCTCTCCCCGGCTACAGGCGCCGTGGACTCGTCTGGTGCCGGTCCCCCACCCGTCTTATCCTGCGGCGTTTGCTCCGTCACGACGTCGCACCTACTTGAGTCCCTGTAATAGCTCGCCCAACGAGCCGCCATTCTCAAGGTGCGAAGCAAGCTGCACAAACATCTCGGCCAAGGCCACGCGATCCACCTTGTCGTTGGTCAGGGCTTGGGCGATGGCCCGCAGCTCCTCGCGCAGCGCGTCGTTCGATTGGCGCATCTCGTTGCGCAGGTCGCGCGTCTTGTTGCCCTGGTTGGTATCTCGCTGCTCCACCTGCTCGGCAAGCTGATCCAGTTGCTGCTGCAGTCGCTCCAGATCGCGCTCTTGCGCCTGAAAGCGCTGTTCATAGGCGCGCATCTGCGCCCCAAAGATGATCTCCCGGATACGATTTACGTCCTGTTGTGGCTGGATGATCGCATCCTTCTGCACTTCTTCCTTCGACATCGCTGTGTCCCCCTTGTTACGTGTGTTCGCGCTCTGCGGCCACAAAACGGTATCCCAGGCCGCGCTCGGTGAGAATATACAGGTGCCCTCTCGAGTACATGTCTAGCTTCTGGCGCAAGCGGTGTATATGCACACGCAATGCTTCGGCGTACGCGTCCTCTAGGGGCCAGATACGCCGCAGAAGAAAATCGGTGCTAACCACCCGGCCAGCATTACGCAATAGGATATAAAGGATCTTGGTCTCCGTAGGGGTAAGACCGACCGATTCCCCATCCAGGCGCGCCTCCTGGTGTGTCAAGTCCACCTCTAGGTGCTGATCCACCTGGATAGTTGGAGCCAGGGCGTAGGCATAATCACCCATCCTGCGCAACACGCGATCGACGCGGGCCGCCAGCTCGCGCGGACGGAAGGGCTTGGTAATATAGTCCTCGGCGTAGCGTTGGATCCCTTGCACCACAGTCTGCTCCTCGGTCACCGCCGTGAGCATGATCACGGGCAGGTCAGCATACGCTTGTACCTGCTGCGCAAACTCGAAACCACTCATCCCTGGCATAACCAGGTCAACAATAGCCAGGTGAGGCAGCCCTTCGCGGGCTATGACCGCCAATGCCTCCGCAGCGGAGGAAGCTTGTAGAACCTCATACCCTTCTCGTTCCAGGATATCACGCACCAGACGCAATAGACTGGCATCATCATCGACCACCAGAATGCGCCGGAACAGAGAACCTGAAAGGGCGGTTGAATCCTGAGACATCCAGTTCCTATAAGTTAACCGAGTCTAGCATCTCCGGGCATACCTTGGCTCAGATCAGGCCCACGGCCTCGGCCCTGCCCAAGATGATAGCCCCGTCGCACTAATACCTGTGCGGATCGTAGGGCCAACCAGTGGGGACGCCCCAAGAAGCACGCTACCATTCAACGATGGTTGCAGTATAGACGTATGCGACTCCACAGTCAAAGAAAGCGCGGCAAAAAGCCTCGTCAGGGCTAATAGGGCGGGACCAGATGACGTCTCAGAGCATAGGAGGTGGCATCAGATCGATTGCGAGCATCGATCTTGTTATAGATGTTGGCCACATGGCGTTGTACGGTAGCAATGCTCAGCACCAACTCATCGGCGATCTCCTGGTTGGTCTTGCCATCGGCCACCAGAAGGAGCACTTGCACCTCGCGATGAGTAAGCCCGTCGGGGTATGAGGGCCCATGGGACGCTCGCTTCACGCCCGCCGATCGGGATGCCGACGATTGCCCCACTGCCACTTGGGCTCGGAGCTTCTCCGTGCGCTCCACCCAATCCTGCATGTCCAGAGAGCGCAACGCTGCCCGGGCTGCCTCGAGCAGCTCAAGCGTGCCATGAGCGTCCGGCGAGCCCGCCCGAATGTGAGCCCGGGCTTGGTCATAGTCCACGAGGGCTTGGAAGGGTGGGCACTCGGACGTCTCAGCGACCTCCCGCGCACGGGCAAAATAGGTGTCCGCCTCTGCCATATCGCCATCGAGAGCGGCCATACGAGCCGTGACGAGATCCAGCGGCCCCATAGCAGTAAATGTGGCCCCCGCATCGAGCAACTCGAGCGCCAGCAGTCGATAGGCCCCAGCATGGGTGGTAGCTTCCAGATCCCAGACCGCTGCCGCAGCCATGGCCACCGTGAGGGTGTAGGTGTGCGTGATCGGTTCCCGCACTGCCATCAACGGAGTCAGCCACTCGATGAGCGATTGCGCATCGCCGATCTGGTCCGCGCGACCCAGGCACAAAGCTGCCGTCGCGGCGGCCAATAGACCAAAGGGGCTCTTGGCCGCCATAGGAGAGGTGGCATAGTCGAAAGCCGCCTTCGCCAGGGCAACCCAGTCTCCCCCTCCCAAGTAGGCCAGCCGGGACCCTATCTCGATCTCTCTGAAGCGCAGGGGCTGCTCGGGGCCCAAGCGGGCGATGAGATCGCGCGCCCGCCTCCAAATGTCACGTCCCAGGGCCAAGTCGCCCAGGAGCGTGTGGATCCCGGCCGACTGCGCCAGCGCTTCAGCCTGCGCGGGGATGGAGCCATAGCGCTGCCCAACGCTCAACAAATGATCGCTTGTGGCTAGGGCTCCTTGCAGATCACCATGTCTGTACACCAGATCGTCAAGTGCGACCTGCAGGGCGCCCAGGATTGCTGTGGGGCGTATTGCCCGCTCAGCAAAACGCAAAATCTCCTGCGTTTCTTCCCGGGTACGCCAAGCCAGGGGGTCCAAGGCTCGCACAGTGTCATCCTCGTCGCCAGTGGCATGCAGGATAGCCACAGCCTCTCGGTCGTATCCCAGCCATCGCCCGCCCTGAACCGGCCCGTTGGCCAGGGGTTCCAGGCAACTGTGCAGCAATGTCAGCCTGGCCCACAGTGGATCCCTCTGCGCTCCGGCCAGCTCCAGACCACGATCGACCAGGGGATCCCAGAACTGAGCGGGGGCTCCACCCTCCTGCAGCGCCCGAACGACCGTATCCATAAAGCTGGAACAGGTGGGACCATCGCCGCCGCTTTCGCAGGTCGTGCCCAACGCTGTTTCCACCGTGTCCGGCACGGCATCCCACAACAGCGCCCGCGCCTCCGCCACAGCCAAATGGCGCAGTATCTCGGCCCGGCTAGCCGTCCAAGCGGCCTCCGTGGCCTGATCAGAACTTGGTGCGGCCAATTCCAGGGCCATCCGCAGGTAGGTCACCTCCTGCCTGGGCCCCTGCACCGCACCAGCCTGCTCCGCGGCCATCAGCGCAAAAGGAATGCCCTTGGAGGCTCCGGGTAACTCACGGGAGGCATAATACTGCGCGGCCAATTCGGCCGCATGTTCCTCTTCGTGACCGGCGTAAACTCGCTCCATTGCTTGAGCAATCTGCCGGTGCAAGCGCAGACGGCGGTCGGGGTTCCACTCGCTGTAGAGCGTGTGCCGCACGATGGCGTGGCTCAATTGGTAGACAGAAGGCGTGCCCCCAATGCTCTGGATGAACCCCGCTCGCAGTCCTTCGTCCAGGCAATCCAGCAGAGTATTCTCCGGCAGATCCGTAAGCACCTGCAATAGCGGCAAGGTGAAACCCCGCATGCAGGCCGCTGCGATATGTAGCACCTTATGCGTGGTCTCAGAGAGACGTGCCACCCGCTGTCTCAGGATCTGGCGAATACCCACTGGAATACTCGGGCCCCGCAGCTCGACCTCGGCCGGTGATGAGAGAGCTATCTCCTGTATTTCACCAGCTTCGAGCAGATGCCTCACCAGCTCGCGCAGGTAAAACGGATTACCGCCTGTCTCGCGATGCAGGATTTCGGTCAAGGTAGCGGGAGCATTGTATCCCAGGACATGGGCCAGGTAATCGGCCACCGCGTCACGATCCAGACCGCGCAGCGAAATCTCGCGATAATCGGTCTCGTGTTTGATCGAGGTGATCGTCTCGAGTAACGAGGGTGACTCGGCCACCACCCCCCCATTCTGGTAAACGCCCACCATCATGGCTCGCATGCGGCGCAAAAAATGGCCCACGTGACGCAGCAGGCGCAGCGAATCAGGATCTGCCCACTGCAGATCGTCGAAAACCAACAGCAAAGGCTTAGCTAGGGAGATGTTCAGCAACAACTGGGTGATGGCATCATATAGGCGCAGGCGTTCCTGCTCGCGGCTCAATGCGGCGGGGGCCGACAAACCGGGCCAGGAGGTGTCGAGCTCCGGCAGCAGCGGGAGCAAGGCCCAAGCGTCTGGCCCCAGGGCGCGCTGTAGCTGCTTTCGATCCATCGATGCCACTACAGGGCGAAGCGCTTCCACCCATGGACCATAAGACGGATGCCAATCCCCCTCGTAGCAGGAGCCCCACAAAGCTACCAACTCGGACTCCGGTATGAGTTGGGCGAATTCCCTGACCAGCCTGGTCTTGCCCGTTCCCATCTCGCCGGCCAACAACACCAGGCTGCCCTGCCTTAGGGTGGCTTGCGTAAACTGCCACTTTAGTGCAGCGATCTCTTCCTGGCGGCCGACGAAACAGGTCGCCGACGGAAACAAGCTCCCGCAATCTCCTCCCAGGGCGTGACCACACGCCACGCAGATACGTACCTCTGCGCGGTTGGTGTGACCGCAATGACTGCAAAAAGGAGACATCGGCTTCTTCCCGGGCACAAGACACCCGCGATCGCTCTCGATCACGAACGGATGCGGACCACAACGACCCGGGCCAATAGGGGCGGGAGATACGATGTTAAGCCCGGCCACCCTTCAGTTTACCATAAACGCCCTTGCTTGTCGAGTGCGCGTATGGCCCCGCAGGGCTTGGTCATTGTCGCCATCTTGTCATCCTGACCGTCCGGTGTACTCACCGGCGGGAAGGATCCCCGCGGCCAGGTGACGAGATTGACTCACTACCCGCTTTTTGCGCGGACCGATCTTCACATATAGTATGATGCTCGCCGACTTGATGGCGCCCCTATCTGCGAGTGTTCAGAGATCACTACCTGCGGCCATGGGGATGCGAGGAGGGCTACAGACCAATGCGCTTCCGACGGGTGTTGTCTGCATTCCTATTGCTCATTTCCTGTCTGACCGCTTGCACGGGCAGTGCCCCGCCTGCAACCCTCACCCCGACATCGAGCGCCGCCACCCCGGCCATCGCGCTACCGCTCGGCTGCGCACCGCTGATACAGTACCACAGCACCGATGCTCATAATGCATCGTGTATCGCCGTCATATGTGAGGATGGGAGGATAACGCGTACCACCGGATGTTCCACCGTGGCCCAGGCGCTGGACCAGATCACGGAGGAGCAGCTGGTGGAGCTCCGGGAGCGGATCAGCCGGAGCAACTTTTTCGCCCAGGCAACCTACTATCGGGCTTCTGCCGACTGTTGAGAGCACTGGGTGCAGCGCGTCACGGTGTGGCGCGATGAACAGAGCAAACGGATCGAGGCCGAGAGTCAGTCTGAGATGCCGCCCGAGTTACAGCAACTCTTCTTGCACTTGGGCATCCTGGTAGCGGGAGGGTCATAACAGTGGCCGAGAATCTGTCGCCGCGCCCGCCAGCGGCCTTTTGGGCGCGCCACGGTTCGCGGCGACAGCTATGAACCATACGATATGTCTCACCATGTCGGGTTTGGGTGCTCAACGGTCGTTGGCGAACGATTCTGCCCACGCCCGCCATCTCGCAGCGTCGGCCAGTTGGCCACGACCAAGCCCAGTCACGGGCAGTGATGAGGGTCCGGAACCCAGGTAATGAACGGCCCATCCATTCCATCGCGCGGCATCAGCCTGCTGCCCCCGCTCAAGTCCGGTCACTGGCAGAGAGGAAGGCACTTCCAGTGTCCTCGGCAAGAGATCGTACTTGTCGGTAGGCATAGGATCCACTCCGGTCAATGTCAGAGACGACGGCGCTTCCAGTGTCCTCGGCAAGAGATCGTACTTGTCGGTAGGCATAGGATCCCCAGCCCACACCGGGACCACGGCAACCAGCATCACAAACACCATGACAATCCCCAACACGAGGGTGATTTTTCGAGTATACATTTCACGACCTCCCGAGCTACATCTTTTCCTGAACGGGCACTTGCCCAATACTTGTCATTTGTCTCAGTATAGCATCTCGGTACAGCGAAATCATCGCGCGGAATATGCATTCTCGGCAATCTGGTTAAGGGTGGCGCCAGCCACATGTGGCCTAAACTATGCATGGCAGTTTGATGTCATGGCCTTGCATCGCCTATACTTGGTAGCGGGTGCGGTCAAGCCGCCATTGAGCTCGTCATCGGCGCCCAGCAAAGGGGTGTTTGTCTGCGCGAACTCCTAACCGACCTGTATGCTCGCTCGCTTCTCATCCTGGAGTTATTCGGCGCACAATTCGTGCGTCTCACGCCGCTCTGGCTCGCGGGAGTGTGGCTGGGAGCAACCCTCGCCTGGTTTCTGGCGCCCCGTTTCGATCACTGGCGTGCATGGCATGTTGCCAGGCGCCCTGTCAAGCGACCTCTATGGGGTTTGCTCCTGGGCATCTGCCTGGGGCTGCTCTCCCCCTTTTCTCTGCTAAGCCTCATTGGCTTGCTGCGCGAACTGGGTCGCGAACCGCGTTTGCGACCATGGGTGGTAGGGTTCACCCTGTCCAGCCCCCTCTTGGACCCAACCATGTTGACCTTTACCCTGCTGGCCCTGGGGCCTCGCCTGGCGGGCTTACGGATATTCGTCGCGCTGCTGGCGGCCTGGCTGGCAGGTGTGATTATCCTACGACGCCTGCCCTCCCCCTCTGACGACGGCGTAGCGACAGACCAGGCTGCCCGAGCACTGCTGGAGCGCACGACTATCGGCTACATGCGTCGCTTGGGACAGCATATTCTCTTTAGCGGACGTCATTATCTCCTCGCCCTTTTGCTTACGGCATGGATCCAGGTGCTGTTGCCTCTGCGATCCTGGCTATCGGTAGGCAGTTCTGGTGGGGTAGTCGAGGTATTGTTGGCCGCCGCTCTGGGAGTGCCGTTATATGTTTGTGGCGGGGGGGCTATCGCCCTGGCCGATGGATTGATGCGCAACGGCTTGAGCCAGGGCGCTGTGCTGGCCTACCTGATGGTGGGCGCCGTCACCACCCCCCGGGCGCTGACGGGGCTACTGGCTCTTCTGGGCAAGCGGGGCACCGCGATTCTCATCGCTGCTGTCTTGGGCACGGCTGTCCTGGGCGGCATGCTCCTGAACACCCTGACTTGACTCGGCGCCGCAGCGTTTGACAGCAGTCACACACGGCATACCATGTCCTTTGAAGAGCATCCCTTGGCGATCGACGAAGGCGGCTGGCGATGAGGCGAGTGACGACACGCATGCGGTGGCTGGACCTGCTGGTGACAGCTCTGTTGGTGTTTCCTCTTTTGCTGACCGGTATGGGGCGCGCGCTCGGCCTTTCGGAACAGCGGTCCGCGCCCGGCTCTACCGCCAATTCCCGCGTGGCCATCGTTCATGTGTCCGATCCTCCCTCAGATGCACAGATAGAGGCCATGGTGCGCCAGGGGCTCGACCTGGCCCTCGGCCCCAATGGTATCGGTGAGGTCGTCTCCACAGGCGACACGGTATTGCTCAAGGTGAACCTGGGCTCCGGCCTGGATACCCATGAGATCACATCCTGGCAGGTGGCGCGTGCGGTGGTGTTGGCATGCCAGGAGGCGGGGGCGGCGCGCCTGATCATCGCCGAAGGCCCGGAGCGTGGTACGGATCATTACGCCCAGGCCGGGTACGTAGACCACATCAGTGGCGTGGAGTACTCGGACTTGAACGCTGCTTCTACCTCGCTGGTGCCCGTCCAGGTGACAGAGCCCCTGTGGCCCAGCGGCCAGGAGCTGGTGATGCCCAGAGATTACCTGGAAGCCGATGTGGTGATCAGCGTGCCCAAGATGAAGACCCACAGCACAGCAGGGATCACCGCGGCAATCAAAAACGCCGTGGGTGTGCCCCCGGTTGCAGCCTACCGTTCCGCACCCGACCGCACCTGGCGAGACCTATTTCATAGCCAGTACGGCATCCACAAAACCATCGTACAGATCAACCAGGCCCGACGTCCCGACCTGGCAGTGATCGATGCCATCGTCAGCGGCGAGGGCAGTGGGCCCTGGGGCGCCAGCGCAGTGCAGACCAATATGGTGCTGGTGAGCCAGGACCCGGTGGCCGCGGACGCCGTGGCGGCAACGAGTATGGGGTTTGACCCCCAGCGCGTGCGCCATCTGGTCTACGCCCACCACAAGGGGCTGGGCCAGGTCGACCTGGAGCAGATCGAGATAGTGGGCGCCTCTCTGGATAGCGTGCGCCACTCGTTTGTCTCGCCCAGTAACGTGGCCCGCTTGTTCCGCCGCACCACCATCCTGGGCCAACCTCCCCAGAACCTGGCGCTTGACGGTGACTTGGCCGAATGGGAGCCATCTCGTGGGCTGTGGGTTCGTCGGGCCGCGGAGGTGCAAGTGGGGGCTGCAGCCTGGTCAGGAGAAGCCGATGCCAGCATGCGTGTCTGGGCGGCATACGATCAGGATGCTCTATATCTGGCGGCCCGGGTATGGGATGACCACCTGCAGAACAACTATCGTACGCCAAGCTCGGTGTGGAACGGTGACGCCTTGGAGTTCTATGTGAGCGGCGCAGCGCAGGATCAGGCCGGCCGCGCAAGCACCTACCTGGCGGATGATTTCCGCCTGGGCCTGGGCTATGGGCAGGCGGCCCTGGTCGATATGAACCGTGCCCAGGTAGTGCCGGGCGCCACGCTAGCCGTCCTGAACCTGCCGGAGGGCTATGCCCTGGAGCTACGCATCCCCTTTTCCTCGCTCAACGGCCTGGCGCCCACATTCAACCGCGAGATCGGCCTCGACCTGGCCCTGGATGACGCCGACGCAACGGCGAGCCAGGAGACCTTGCTGGTTTGGAGCGGGACCGCAGAAGTGGCCAACGACGTTCGCGAGATGGGCGTGGCCCTGCTCTCGCAAGTAGACGATGGGACGCCGACCAACACACCTGCGGCCAGCCCTTCTGCAACGGCGACCCGAACCATAACTCCCACCGGCAAGGTCACCGTGACCCCCAGCATAACCGTATCGGCCACCCCTTCGACCACGCCCACTGTCGGGTCGCCCACGGCAACGCCCACCAGGACCCCAACAGCATCCAGATCGACAACGCCGTCCCGTACATCGACTGCCGGCACCCCCCCGGTAACGCCCTCGGCCACCGCGACCGCACCGGCCAGTGAGCGCCTGTGGTTGCCCTTGGTTCTGCGCCAGTAAAGTCTCGTGCCAATGACCCCTGGCTCCTCTCACTGGCCGACTCATGAATAGTAAGCAGGCTCTAGGCCGCGCCTCAGTCGCTGGCACAGCGTCCGGGATTGTAGATCGGCCCACCCCCCGCGGCGTAGGCGCGTAGCACGTCCGTGGCCTGCTCACGCAGAACGTCACGCACCACAGCGATACCGCGCGAGGTGAGCTCTTGCACCCAATCGGCCACTTTGGGTCCCTCATCGAAACCCACGGCGCGGGCGTCCTCTTCGCGTGCCCCACAGACCAGCCGGCTCACGCCCGACCACAGGGTGGCCCCAAAGCACATGGTGCAGGGTTCTGAGCTGGCCACCAGGTCATATTGGGCGCACCCTCCATCGCTGAGGTCATAGCGCCCCACGACGCGGTGCGCCAGGATCAGGGCCACCATCTCGGCATGGAGCACCGAACAACGGGCCATATAGACCAGGTTGACGCCTGGCGCTACGAGCCACCCCTCACCGTCAAAGACGGCCGCCCCAAACGGGCCGCCCGTACCGTGGTCCACATTGCGCCGGGCAAGCTCAACCGCCAGCCGCATCCTATCCTCCAGGGTGGGAAAGCGCCGTCCGGCATGTTCGAGGAACGACGGCATCCAATCTGGCAAAGCCACCTGGCCGCCGGGCAGGGACAGAGGCGATAGTGAGGCTGCCGACCAGTCGCTCATAGCTCCCCCTATGCAATGCACTCACGGGGCCGAGTGCACACGACGCCCCATCACACCCGCTTCTTGATCTGGAATATAGCCAGGCCCGCGCGCCAGTTCGCCCAGCGGGGATCGATCTGCCGGTCTGGCGGCACCAGAAAGAGCTCCCGTGTGCGCACTAATTCATTGGCCTCGCACAGCTCACGAAAGTCGGTCACCGTGCACAGATGCACGTTCGGCGTGGTGTGCCACGCATAGGGAAGCAGATCGCTCATCGGCATGCGTCCCTTGAACATCAAGTGCGCGCGCACGCGCCAGTAACCAAAGTTGGGGAAGCTGATGATGGCCGTATCCCCCACGCGCAGCATCTCCTGGATCACCTCCAGCGGGCGATTGGCCTGCTGCAGCGTCTGGCTGAGGATCACCAAGTCAAAGCTATGATCGTGATAGTTGGCCATCCCCTCCATCATGTCCCCATGGTAGACGTTCACTCCGCGCCGAATACATTCGAGCACATATTGCTCGTTGATCTCGATGCCATAGCCACGGCATCCCTTTTGGCTCGCCAACTGCATGAGCAACTCGCCGTTGCCACACCCCAGGTCGAGGACGCGCGCCCCGGAGGGCACTAGGGCCTCGATCAGCTCATAGTCCAGTCGCCGCTTGGTGGGTCGATGGTTGTTGCTCATGCTCCGCTTTGGCTCCGCTCGCGTCGCACCCGTTCCTGGGCATGGGCTAGGAACCCACGGATAGCATCGTGCAAGGGCTCACTGGGTAGCAGAAACGAGTCATGTCCATAGCTGCTAGGAATATCGAGGAAGGTGGCGGGCACGCCGTTGGCCTGTAGGGCGCGCACCATCTCTTTGGACTGGTACGTGGGAAATAGCCAGTCGCTGGTGAAAGACACCACCAGAAACTCGGCTTGCACGCCGGCCAGCGCTTCCACGAGTGAGCCGCCGCCAGCCAGGTCATAGTAGTCCATCGCCTTACTGATATACAGGTAGGAATTGGCGTCAAAGCGCTTCACAAAGGAGTCGCCCTGGTACTTTAGATAGCTCTCCACCTGAAAGTCGGTCTTGAAATCGTAGCTGAAAGAATCCCGGTCTTGCAGGCGGCGACCGAACTTGGCATGCATCTGCTCTTCGGACAGATAGGTGATGTGACCGATCATCCGTGCGATAGACAGGCCGGCGCGAGGAACGGCCCGTCCATAGTAATTGCCCTCCATCCAATCCTGGTCGGCCATGATCGCCTGGCGGCCTACCTCGTCAAAGGCGATGGCCTGTGTGCTGAGTCGAGCCGCCGTGGCGATGGCGTGCACCGTCGCCACCCGCTTTGGATAGCGCACGGCCCACTCGAGCGCCTGAAAGCCACCCATGCTGCCCCCCGCGATCGCTAGCAACCGCTTGATACCCAGGTGGTCGACCAGTAGCGCCTGCGCGCGCACCATGTCACCGATCGTCACAATAGGAAAATCCAGGCCGTAAGGCCTGCCTGTCATGGGGTTGGTGCTGGAGGGACCTGTGCTCCCCTTGCATCCGCCGACGATATTGGAACAGATCACC
Organism: uncultured Anaerolineales bacterium; assembly: GCA_964416075.1. Taxonomy (GTDB): domain Bacteria; phylum Chloroflexota; class Anaerolineae; order UBA1429; family UBA1429; genus CAYQDH01. Next base: position 12,572 of record CAYQDH010000043.1, read on the forward strand.
ATGTACTTGTCTGTGTCGTACGCCTTGCCCGGGCCCACGGCGATGTCCCACCATCCCGCCTTGCGATCCTGCAACGAATTCACCCCCGCCACATGTGCATCGCCCGAGAGGGCGTGCACGATCAAAATAGCGTTATCGCGCGCCTCGTTCAGTTGGCCATAGGTCTCGTAAGCCAGCGTAAGCTCGGGCAAAGAGCGCCCACAGTCCAGCATAAACCCCTCCGGCGGAAGGGGAGGCGCGTAATATCGGGTCTCCACCAGCCCCACGCTATTCTGATCGGGGGCCGTGAATTCCGGTACATCCTGCAATTCTTCGCGTGCCACGCTTTGTCCCACCTTCAGATGGCCTGCAACGCCTGGTCGAGATCGGCCAGGATGTCATCGATCGATTCCAGCCCGATGGACAGCCGCACGAAATCGGGGGTCACACCGGCCTTGGCCTGCTCCTCCTCGCTCAACTGCTGGTGCGTGGTGGATGCCGGATGGATGGCCAGGCTGCGCGTGTCGCCGATGTTGGCCAGGTGACTGAAGAGCTTGACGCTCTCGATGAACTTGCGCCCGGCGTTGATGCCACCCACCACCCCAAAGCCCAGCAGGCCGCTGGCCCCCTTGGGCAGGTAGCGCTGCGCCCGCTCGTACGCGGGATGGCTTGATAACGCCGGATAGAGCACCCAGGCGACCTTGGGGTGCCGGCCCAGAAACTCGGCGACCGCTAGGGCGTTCTCCGAATGGCGGGCCATGCGCAAGCTGAGCGTCTCGATCCCTTGCAGGATCAGGAAAGCATTAAAGGGACTCAGGCAGGCGCCCGTGTCGCGCAGAGTGCGCACGCGCGCGCGCACCGCCAGAGTGGCCGGCCCAAAGGTCTCGTAGAACTTGAGCCCGTGGTAGCTGGGGTCGGGGTCCACAAAGTCGGCAAAGCGCCCGCTATCCCAAGGGAATTTGCCGCTGTCGACAAGGATGCCCCCGATAGAGTTGCCGTGCCCACCCAAGTACTTGGTCAAGCTATGGAGCACAATATCGGCGCCGTGCTCGATAGGCCGGCAGAGAGCCGGGGAAGCGGTGGTGTTATCCACAATCACTGGCACGCCGCGGGCATGAGCCACCTCGGCGATCCCCGCTAGATCGGGAATGGTCAGTAGAGGGTTTCCGATCGTTTCCAGATACACCGCCTTGGTGCGCTGGGTAATTGCCGCGACGAACGCTGCGGGATCGTCGCTGTCCACCCAGACGGTGCGCAGGCCGAGGCGCGACAGGGTGCCATTCAACAGGGTGACCGTGCCACCGTACAGGCGCGTGCTGGCCACGATCTCGTCGCCCTGCGCGCACAGCGTAAGTAGCACCCCCGTCTCAGCGGCTTGGCCACTGGCAAAGGCCAGCCCTGCCACGCCGCCCTCCAGCGCGGCCACGCGCTTTTCCAGTACGTCCGTGGTGGGGTTCATGATACGCGTATAGATGTTGCCAGCCTCCTCCAGGGCGAAGAGCCGCGCGGCGTGGGCCGTGTCCTGGAAGACATAGCTGGTGGTCTGCCAGATGGGCACTGCCTGCGCGCCGGTAGCATCCGGCGTATAGCCTGCATGCAGGGCCAGAGTGTCAAAGCCATGGAATTCCGGATCACTCATCCAGGTGCCTCCCGAGATATACGAAAGATAGGGCCGGTATCAGCGCCGGCCATTGAACGCTGCATCAAGCAAACGCGTAGCCCTCAAGGCAGTGTCGCCCCGGGCGCGTCGGCGCAGGACGCCGCCTTGGCGCGGTGGCGGTCGACCAGATCGCTTAGGCGTGTGGACTGCAGAACATCCGTGCAGGCATCATTCATGCGAGCCCAGACCTCCTGGGTAACGCAGATGTCCCACCGGCCACATCGCTCGGGGTAGACCACGCACTCTACCAGGCCCTCGTCGCCTTCGAGTACGCCAAAGATCTCGTACAAGTTGATCTGGTCAGGGGGACGAGCCAGCATATAGCCTCCCTGCGCTCCCCGCACGCTGCGCACCAGGCCCGCGCCCAGAAGCTGGCTCAGCAGGCGCTCCAGATACTTGACCGAGAGCTTTTGATCCACGGCAATCTCCTTTGAGCTCGTCGGTCCCTCGTCGTAACGCAAAGCCAAGTATAGCATAGCCCGGGTGCCGTAGCGGGTCTTGGTCGTCAGTCTCACATCCAGTAACCTATTCCTACAGAATTAGTCGGGATTATACCCGGAAGGATAGGTGGTGTCAAGTGTAGCACTCAATGGAGCGCCCCGAGCAGATCGATGCACTATGTTGACAAAGAGCCTGTGCTGGCCGATACTATTGCTGTGATCCACTCGTATTCAGAGTGGTTATTGATAGTAGAGGAGATGTGAAAATGACTAATTCAGACCAGGGCGACAAACCCGTCGTGCGCGCTGGGCGGCGCCGACCCAGCGGGCCGACAACCCCAGGTGGGCGAGAGCGCGCCCAAGCCCCCCGGCGCGAGGGCAGGACCGACCAGACCAGGACTACTGCGCCTGTTTCCAGGCCCCCCCAGATGGGATCCCAGCCACAACAACAAGGTTCATATCAGGCCCCAGGACAAGGATGGGGTGGCTCTCGATCCGGCGGCGGACGCGGGCCGGGCATGTCGCGAGGTACCCTGCTGATACTGGGAATTCTAGCCTTGGTGGTCATCTACTTTTTGATGCAAGGTGGGGGAGGAGGCGACGACGAGGGCCTGATTCCCTCGGATCAGACCGTGCAGGAGGTCCCGACCTCCGCGCCCGCCCTCGTACAGCCTACGGCCAGGCCTCTCGCTACCGCCACGACCAGGGCAGCGACCAAGCCGGCGGTCGCTCCCGCTGGATCATCCACCGGAGACTCGTGGCTGGTGATGCTGTACCAGGATGCCGATGACAAGATCCTGGAGAAGGATATTTATGTCGATCTGAACGAGGCGGAGCGCGTCGGCTCGTCCGACCAAGTGCGTATCGTGGCCCAGGTGGACCGCTATGTGGGCGGATATGCCGAGGATGGCGACTGGACAGACACGAAACGCTTCTATGTGACGCAGGATAACGATCTGCAGCGGGTGGGCTCTGACGTCGTCGCCGAGTTGGGCGAGATGAACATGGCCGATGGAAACACGCTGGTGGATTTTGTCACGTGGGCCATGCAAACCTACCCAGCGGACAGGGTGGCGCTGATCATGTCTGACCATGGCATGGGATGGCCCGGCGGGTGGAGCGACCCCGCGCCCGCCACTGCAAAGGATAACAGCACGCCGCTATCCTCCGCGCTGGGCAACCAGATGTATCTCCATGAGCTAGACGCTGCCCTGCAGACCATCCGGCAGCGCACGGGCGTAGACAAGCTCGAGTTGGTGGGCCTGGACGCTTGCCTAATGGGCCAGCTCGAGGTGCTCAGCGCGCTCGAGCCCCACGCCCGCTACGCCGTAACCTCCGAAGAGACGGAGCCGGCGCTGGGATGGGCCTACGCCAGCTTTCTGAACGCCCTGCAGGCCAATCCGGCCATGAGTGGCGCCGAGTTGGGCGAGTTGATCGTCAGCAGCTATATCAACGACGATCAGCGCATCGTCGACGACGAAGCGCGCGCCGACCTAGTTGGGCGGGGGGGCTCGCCCATGGGTGGGCTGTTTGGTTTCTCGGTGCCCACGAGCGAGCAGGTGGTTAGCCAAATGGGGCGCAACGTCACCCTTGCCGCCGTGGACCTATCGGCGGTGCCCGCTCTGGTGGACAGTGTCGACAAGCTGTGCATCGCCTTGCAGGGAGCGAACCAGAATTCGGTGGCCCAGGCGCGTGGCTATGCACAATCGTTCACTAGTGTATTCGGGCAACAAGTGCCGCCGGCTTATATCGATCTGGGCCACTGGGCCCAGTTGCTCAAACAGACCAACGCAGGCGCATCGGTGAACCAGGCCGTCGACAGTATGTTGGGTGCGATGCAAAACGCGGTACTGGCTGAGAAACATGGGTCGGGCAAGCCAGGCGCCACTGGAGTGGCGATCTATTTCCCCAACTCGCAGCTCTACAGGACGCCCGTCACCGGGCCAGCTTCCTACAGCAAGATCGCTAGCCGCTTTGCCAGCACTTCGCTCTGGGACGACTACCTGGCCTTCCACTATACGGGGCGCGCCTTTGATGCCTCGTCGCAGCAGGCCGTGGTGCCCGAGTCCGGCACCGCAGTGAGCGCGCCGGGCCAGGGCGTGTTCGAGATGGCGCCCGTCCAGGTTTCATCCAACGTCGCCGCCCCCGGGCAGCCCGTGCTGATCAGCACCGACATCACCGCGCAGAACCTGGGCTATGTGATGCTCTTTGCCGGCTATTTCGACTCCCAGTCCAACTCGCTCTACGTCGCGGATATGGACTATCTGGAGAGCCCGCAAACGCGCGAGCTGAACGGGGTCTACTACCCGGTGTGGCCTACGGGCGAGTTCAGGTTAGAGTTCGAATGGGAGCCGGTCGTGTTCTATATCAGCGATGGCGCCAACTCGGTGCCCGCGCTCCTGAACCCCAAGTCGTACGGCGCGACGGCCGAGGACGCCGTATACACCGTCGATGGCATCTACACCTACGCCAGCGGCGAGTCGCGCAATGCCCGGCTGTACTTCCGCGATGGCATGCTGCGTCAGGTGTTCGGGTTCACCGGCGATCCCTCGGCGAGCGCGCCGCGGGAGATCCATCCGTCGACCGGAGACCGTTTCACTGTCCTGGAGCAGTGGTTCGACCTGGATGCGCAAGGCCGTGTGGTGAACCGTGCTGTGGAGCAAGGCGGCACGCTTACCTTCCGTGATTCGATGTTCACCTGGGAACTGCTCGACGCTGCTGCGGGCAACTATGTGGTCGGCTTTATCGCCCAGGACCTGGACGGTAACAGCCAGCAGGCCTACGCCCAGATTCAGGTGCGATAACAGCCCAGGGGCCTATTGCAAGTCAGAAACGCGTGGTTCTGCGGGATGGCCGGGTTAGCCTGGCCATCCCGGCGGAGCCATCCGGCTCCGCCTGCTCGATCTGCGGCGCCAAGCTCGGCATTCCATGGGCCGGAGAGCAAGTCGTTTCAGGGCAGCACGGCCATGCCCATCCGCTTTGCTGCGACGCGCAGCTGTGTATCGTACGTAGCGATGGTGACCGGATCACCCAGCGACTCTTGCCATAGGATCGCCGTAGCCAGGTGCACGGCTTCGTATCCTCGCAGGCCATACTCACAGGCAAGCAGGTCTCCCCGCGCAACCGTTGCCTCGGTGACGGGCAGTCGCTCTAGACTCTCCCACTCGGCGCGCAAGTGGCCCACCGCTTGCCACACCTCTGCAGGGTCAATCATCTGCATCCGCCCTGCACGGCAAATCGCCGCAGCAACCTCGGTGCGCGTGATCAGGCCAGTGACCACGGCATCGGCTGCAGCGATCCATGCATTGACCTGGTCTGAGCCAGGTTCGATGATATAGCGCTTAACCAAGGCGCTGGCATCAAGATAGAGGATCATAGCATGCCCCACTCACTCGCGCATCTCGACCAAGATATCGGAAACCTGCCGATCACTACGGTTCACAACCCCGGGTACTGTTAGCCCCAGTTTCCGCCCATTCCAGGCCACCAGACCCGCCTCGCGCAGGGCCAGGATGCGCTCCTCGACCGTGCGCCCTAGCGGAGCGATTTGCCCTATGGGTACGCCTCGATCCGTGATGATAATCGTTTGGCCCTGCTTTACCTGGCGCAGGTATTCACTCAGGCGCGCCTTCAGGTCGCGCACTCCCACTGTTATTTCACCCATCGGCCACCTCCTGCTGAAGGGATGTGACCATATTATAGTTCAAGTGGTCTCAAAGACAAGCCGGCGCGCTATCTGCATTGCACAAAGCGCTTGTGCAATCCGCATGCTACAATAGAGAGAGGGATATGTTGCCGCTGGCGCTTCCCTTCCTTGGCTTGTCCCGCCACGTCAAGGAACGACTCTTTCGTCGCAGGGCTTTGGCAAAGTCGCTGCGCCTGTGAGATTAGGCACAAACAACAGGGTTTGGCCATAGTGCGCGGGGATCCTTCCCGCCGGTGAGTACACCGGACGGTCAGGATGACAGGATGGCGACA
>CAYQDH010000044.1:0-7106 GCA_964416075.1 uncultured Anaerolineales bacterium
CCAAGGCAGGGCCCGAGATCGCCAAACGATTGCGCCGGTGGCAGACTGTGCCGGGCATGGAAGAACTACTGGTGGTCGAGGAGGTCAAGGCATGAAAGTCAGCCAGTTCGATCATGATTTCGTCGAAGAAGTGATGGCTGAACCGGGGGGCGAGAATCTCCTGACCTGCTGGTCCTGCGGTACGTGTGCGGCTACCTGTCTGGTGCGTCGCTATGAGCCGGCCTTCAATCCACGCCTGGTACTCCGCCAGGCAGGACTGGGCATGCGGGAGCAAACGCTCTCCAGCTCAGAGTTCTGGCTCTGTTCAGCTTGTGACGCCTGCTACCCGCGCTGCCCCAAAAAGATCCATATCTCGGACGTGATGAAGGCGATTCGGAACGTTGCGATTCGCGAGGGCTACGAGCGCACTGGCGTGACGGCTCAAGTCGATACCGCCTCCTGCATCGCTTGTGGGATGTGCGTGGCAGCCTGCCCCTATGAGGCGATTCACCTAGAGACTATAGCGTGTAACGGTACGGGCAAACTAGCGGCTCAAGTGGACCCCAATCTGTGCATGGCCTGCGGCATCTGCAATTCAGTCTGCCTCTCTTCGTCCATCTCGGTCGAGGGCCATACCGATACGGCGATCAACGATCGCTTCATCTCGGGCGATGACCTGGAGAGCATCCCCAACGATGGCCAAACCAAGACGCTGGTGATCACCTGCAACTGGTGCCTTCACGCCACAGCGGATGTGGAATATGCCACCCATCCCCCAGAGGGGGTGAAAGTGGTCAATGTGCCCTGCTCAGGCCGGGTTACGCCCCTATTTGTGGCCACCGCCCTACAGCGAGGCGTTGATGGTGTGCTGATCGTGGGCTGTAAGGAAGATGAATGCCACTACAAGCACGGCAATGCCTTGGAGAAGGGGCGCGTGGTCATGTTGCAGAACTTGCTCGGTCTGCTGGGTCTCGAACGGGAGCGGGTGCAGTTCGCCTGGTTAGGCGCCCTCGACCGTGGCGAGTTCCCCAGGCTGGTCAGCCAAGTGATGCGCGACGTGCAGGCCCTGGGACCTCTCACCTGGCGTGAATAAGGGAAGGTATGCAAGATGCTAATCGATGAACTCAGAGACATTGTAGCGCACAAACTCGAGGCGCTTGATGGCGTAGTGGCCTTGGCCGAGGAGCACCAGCGAATAACCCCACATCTCTACCGTCACGCGGATGACCTGGAGACTCTGGTCGTGGGGCCTCGCTATCCTCTCGCTCTGGTGGTGCGTGAGATCTTGAAGCGCTACCCACAGGCTCACCTTGGTGTGGTGGCTCGGGGTTGCCAGGAGCGCGCTCTGGTGGAGTTGGCTAATTGGAAACAGCTCGATTTGCAGCAGATCGAGGTGCTCGGTATTCCCTGCTCGTCTGAGCAAGCCGCCGAGTGTCGCTGCAATCAGCCCTACCCCAGCACGATGGTCGTTGGTGATCGGGTGGACGGCGTAACAGATGAGTTGCTGGCCGAATTTCAGGCGGCCAAGACGACGGAGGAGCGCCTGGCCTTCTGGCAACGGCAGTTCGCCAAGTGCATCAAGTGCTACGGGTGCCGCACGGTTTGCCCCCTCTGCTTTTGTGAGCAGTGTGCCATGGAGCAAGAGACTTGGGTAACTCGAGGCCGACTTCCTGTGCCTTTTCCCGTTTTCCACGTGATCAAGGCCCTGCATACTGCCGGCATCGGCAAGTGCGTGGGCTGTCACGCCTGCGAAGACGCTTGCCCGTCGGATATTCCTCTCTCGCTGCTATACGCGCTCCTGCGCCAGGATCTCAAAGAGCTCTTTGGCTATGAGGCAGGGACGCAGTTCCATGGCAATCCACCGGTGTTCAAAGTAAAGGAGGCGTAACCACTGTGGATGAACTTAGCTACTCGGTGGTGGAAACCGTCTGCATCTACTGCGGCGTAGGCTGCGGTCTTAATGTGCAGGTTATGGGTGGCAAGATTGCCGGTGTATTGCCCGCGCCCTCGCACCCGATTTCCCAGGGCCGTTTATGCATCAAGGGCTGGAATGCGGCCGATTTTGTGGAGCATCCGGATCGCTTGCGCACCCCTCTAGTCCGCACCCATGATGGATGGGCGCCAACACCATGGGAACAGGCGCTCGACTTGGTGAGCGAACGGTTCGCGGCTGCCATCCAGGAGAAGGGGCCAGATTCCATCGCCCTGCTAGCCTCGGCCAAATGCTCAAACGAGGAAAACTACCTCTTGCAAAAGCTGGCCCGCAGTGTGATCGGCACCAACAATGTGGATCACTGCGCCCGCCTTTGACATGCCCCCACGGTGACCGGTCTGGTCGCCGCCTTTGGTAGTGGCGCTATGACCAACTCGATCCCCGAGTTGGCCGAAGCAACCTGCATTCTGGTCGCAGGCTCTAACACGATGGAGGCTCACCCACTGATTGCCTCCTACATCCTGCGCGCCGTGGAGCGCGGAGCTAAGCTGATCGTCGTTGACCCGCGCGATATTCCCCTGGCTCGCTTTGCCGATCTACACCTGCGTCCTACCCCCGGTACAAACGTGGCTTGGCTCAATGGCCTCATGCACGTGATCTTGGCCGAAGGACTGGAAGACAAAGCCTTTATCGCTGAGCGCACAGAGGGGTTTGATGCGCTGGCGAAGGTGCTTGAGGAGTATACGCCCGAGTACGTCGAAAAGTTGGCCGGCATCCCGGCCGCGGACCTGGTTGCGGCCGCGCGCCTCTTTGGCCAAGCGGAGCGGGGTTCTATCGTCTATGCGATGGGTATCACCCAGCATACCGCAGGCACCGAGAACGTGCTCTCTTGTGCTAACCTGGCTCTCCTCACCGGCAATGTGGGGCGACCGGGGACCGGTGTCAACCCCTTGCGCGGCCAGAACAACGTACAGGGCGCTTGTGATGTCGGCTGTCTGGTCAATGTCTACTCCGGCTACCAATCCGTCACCTCACCGGACGTACAGGCCAAGTTCGAAGCGGCCTGGGGGCGCACAGCGGGCCTAACGGTGGGGCGTACAATCAACCAGATGCTGGATGGGGCGCTGCAAGGCGATGTGCGGGCTATGTACATCATGGGGGAGAACCCCATGATGACCGACCCGGATATCGAGCATGTGCGCCGAGCCCTGGGGGCGCTCGATTTCCTGGTGGTGAGTGATATCTTTATGTCTGAAACGGCCAAATTGGCCGATGTAATCCTGCCGGCCGCCAGTTGGCTGGAGCGCGATGGGACCTTCACGGCCACCGACCGTCGTGTGCAACGTTTCCGCCAGGCGATTGCCCCTATCGGTGAGAGCAAGTCGGATTGGTGGATCGTTAGCGAGTTGGCCAAACGGCTACAACAGCGCCTTGGCTTGCGGAGTGAGGCCCCTTATGCGGGTTGGAACTATGCAGGCCCGCAGCAGATCAATGCCGAGTTGAATGCCTTGACCCCGATCTATGGCGGCATCACCTATGAGCGACTGGACGAGCAGGGCTGCCTGCAATGGCCATGTCCCACCGTGGACCATCCCGGTACATCCTATCTGCACAGAAACAGGTTTTCGCGCGGCTTGGGCGCGTTTACGCCGATCGTCTCCAAACCCGTGGCCGAGCCTTGCGACGAGGAATACCCCCTGATCCTGACGACCGGACGCACCATCTTTCACTATCACAGTGGCACCATGACTCGGCGCACGGAAAAGCTCCACCAAGAAGTGCCCGAAGGCTATATTGAGGTGAATGCTTTGGATGCCGATCGCTTGGGCCTGCGCAACTCGGCCCTAGTGCGCCTCGTGAGCCGTCGTGGCCAAGTTGAGGCCCGCGCCTGGATCACTCGCCGTGTTCAACCGGGGGTGGTGTTCATGCCCTTCCACTTTGCAGAGGCCGCGGCCAATACCTTGACCATTGGTGCGTTTGACCCGAAATCTAACATTCCCGAACTCAAAGTCTGTGCTGTCCGCCTGGAGGCAGTCGAGCCAGCGGCCAGCCCCATCCCGATCACAGCGCCAGAAACCGTGCGGGAGGCATAGCTCCATGACCAGAGGAAAAACCATTAAACACGAAACACCAGAGGGCCAGACGCTGGTGCGTCCCATGATCACACGGCGTTACGAGCTGGTGGCAGATCGGGCCAAATGCTGCGGCTGCAAGATATGCCAGCTAGTCTGTCCGCGTGAAGCCATCAGCCTGCGCGCGCCGCAGGTGGTGAATGGCCGGACCCTAGTTGAGCCCAAGGCGGACATCGATGCGGACAAGTGCAGCTTCTGCGGCGAGTGTGTAGTACTATGTCCTACCCACGCCCTGTCCATGACGGTGAACGGGGAGCCCGAGATTCCGGTCATCAAGGGCAAGGCATTCCCCATGCTGGTGCGCACTATGCGCGTCGAGCAAGCCGCTTTCGAGGGCACGACCGACGTGGCCTATATCACCAGCTGCCCCGTCGAGGCCATCAGCGCCACTGTGCAGCACGATCCCGTGGGCCAGGTCTCGGCGGTTTCCGACGTTCAAGTAGACAAACCGACCTGTATCAACTGCACGCATTGCATGGAGACTGGGCCCAAAGGCGGCTTTACCGTGACCAAGCCATACAAAGGGAGAGCCTTTCTCAACGTCTCTCTTTGTCCCTCGGGCTGCCAGGCCTGTGCCGATGTATGCCCCACCAACTGCATCAGTTATGATGGGGAAAAAGTATCGTTGGATGCCCGTTTCTGCCTCTTTTGCGGCGCGTGCGAGAACGTATGTCCCGCGCCGGGCGCCGTGCGCATCGCCCGTACCGGATTTGTGCACACGCCCGTGGATTCCAGCGCCTGGGGCCTGGCCCTGGAAAAGCTGGTCTCTTACCGCGAGTATACTCGCGAGATCGACATCAAGGGGCAGGAGAAGAGACGCAAGTTAGTGCTGGCCGGCGCTCATCTCGAGACAGACCACGAAGCATAGTGCGGCGCTTTCCGAACTAGGCGGCCCCCGGACACCACGTCGGGGGCCGCTTCATTTACGTAGTTGCGTTTTGACAGCCACGCAGCGCGGCGATACACTCGCCCCAATCCAAACGCATGGCAGCCCGAGGTGGAGTGATGAAACAGGGACATGATACGGTATCGGCTGAACAATTGGTGCAGGCCTTGCCCCATGTCACGTTACATTACTGGCGGCCTGTGAGAGTGCGTGGCATCGCCATGGACTCGCGCAAGGTAAGGCCGGGCGACCTCTTTGTGGCCATTCCTGGCGGAACGGTGGATGGTCACCTCTTTATCCCCGCCGCGCTACAGGCGGGAGCTGTGGCCTGTTGCGTCGAGCACGACCTTCCCGAGTTGGAGGGCGTGCCCACCGCAATCGTCCCCAACGCGCGGGAGGCTCTCGCTTACCTGCATGCCGCCTGGCAAGGCTACCCGGGCCGGCAGCTCCAAGTGATCGGGGTGACCGGCACCGACGGCAAGACCACCACCGTGCGACTGATCGCAGAGATCTTGCGAACTGCGGGACACGCCGTCGGGCGTATTGACACTGTCAGTGCATCTGTGGCCAATGAAGAACTGGATACGGGATTCCATACGACGACACCCGACGCCCCGGAACTGCAGGCCTACCTGGCGCGCATGGTGAAGGCGGGGATGGAATATGCTGTTCTCGAAACAACATCTCACGGTCTGGCGCAACATCGGGTCACGGGAAGCGAATACGATGTGGCGGTGGTCACCAATATAACGCACGAGCACCTCGATTACCACGGCTCCTACGAGGCCTATCGCGAGGCCAAAGCGATGCTCTTCCACAGTCTGAACACCGCCTACCGCAAGCCTGGCGTTCCCAAAGTGGCGGTGCTTAATGCTGACGACACATCCTATCAGTATCTTCTGGACATACCGGCTGAGACTCGCCTTGTCTATGGCATGCAGAATACGGCCGCACTCGATATGCATCCCATAGCCCTTTACGGCCGTGACGTGTCGGCCTCGCCCGCGGGCCTGCACATGACGGTCTGTGGTCGATACCCCACTCTGGGCACAAATTGGGCACTGCCTTTGACCTCACCGCTCATCGGGCGCTATAACTGTTACAACATCCTGGCGGCGACAGCAGTGGCCCTCTCTCAAGGGGTGGCGCCACAGACGATCGCCGATGGCGTGGCTCGGATGCAAGGCTTTATCGGGCGCATGGAACGGATCGATTGGGGCCAGCCCTTTACGGTGATCGTCGACTTTGCCCATACGCCGAATTCGCTGGAGAATGCCCTCCGCACAGTACGTGACCTGACCGCAGGCCGAGTGACGGTTGTTTTTGGGTGCGCAGGATTGCGTGACCGGGACAAGCGTCCATGGATGGGCGAAATCGCCGGGCGATTGGCGGACCGTACCGTGATCACGGCTGAAGACCCGCGCACCGAGTCGCTGGACCAGATCATGGAACAAGTGGCGGAGGGTACCCGGCGAGCCGGCGCTCGGGAAGGCGAAAGCTTCTGGCGAGTGGGCGACCGCACAGAGGCGATCGCCCTGGCGCTGCAAATGGCGGAGCCCGGGGACCTGATCATCGTCACGGGCAAGGGCCACGAGCAATCGATGTGCTTTGGCACGACCGAGTACCCGTGGAGCGACCATCGCGCCATCATGAATGCTCTGCGAGCCCTGGGATATGAGGGTAGAGAGACGCGCCAGGGCCGACAATAGGTGGCCCGTGGCGTCTAGGCGCCGCGTTCGGCGCCCAACGCGCGCGTGCGCCCTGTGATGACGATCTTCCCGGGCTGTAAATCGATGCTGTAGATCTCGGCATCCTCGATCGGGATCTCGATGCCCAGGGGCGTGCCATATTGCTTCAGCGCTTGTTCGATAACCACCTCGGCCAGAAAACGAGTGAATGCAGGAACTGATGAGTCCAAAGCCACATCCTTGACCTGAAGATACACCGTGCCATCGGATACGACAGGTACCCCCCGTGCAGTGATGCCGCCTTCAAGATTCAACGGTTGGTAGAATCCCTGGCCGTTGGCAATGATCTCATCATCTGTAAAGAGTATACGGATGTCCCTAATGGAACTGCCGTCCTGTTCGTAAACCTCGCCTTCCAGGTATTCGTTTATCTCATCGTCTGTGGCTTCGATGGTAAAAGGCGTCCCGGGGGTTGCCGGCACAACAAA
>CAYQDH010000044.1:7153-18453 GCA_964416075.1 uncultured Anaerolineales bacterium
GGCCGTCGTTCTCTGCGCTAGGTGCCTGGGCAGTTGGCTGATGAGTAGGCGTGCGGGTCGGACGCGGCGTGACCGTCGGCACGACGGTGGCCGCCTGCACTGACCCGGATCTTGCCAACTCCTGGCCTGCCCCGCGCTCACCGGCAAGAAGCAGACCACAGCCAGAGAGCATGATGCCCAACCACAAGATCACACCCAGCCCCAGAATGTTGGTTCGTTTATTCGGTTTCATAGTTACCGATAACCTTTCTGCGTAAGTCAGACCCGTCGCATACTGTCAGACTGGACAAAACCGCTAGAGACAAACAGCCCGCAACGCCGTCTGATGCGATGCGGGCTGTATATATTATACGAACGAGGGGCTAAAAAAGTTGCTTGAGGGGCGCGTAAGGCATATCCAGTGCCTGGGCCACTGCCTCGTGGGTGACATGGCCCAGGTGTGTATTGACACCCAGGCCTAGAGGGGCATTGCATCTCACTGCTTGGGCGAAGCCAGATCCAGCGAGCATTCGCACATAAGGCAGTGTCGCGTTGGAGAGCGCCTGCGTAGATGTGCGTGGCACAACGCCCGGTATGTTCGGGACGGCATAGTGAATGACCCCATGTACCTCGTAGGTGGGCGCGCTATGAGAGGTGGGGTGAATGGTCTCGATGCACCCACCCTGATCGACGGACACGTCGATCACCACGGATCCACGAGCCATCGTGGCGATCATATCCTCGGTCACGATACGTGGGGCCCTGGCACCGGGCAACAAGACTGCGCCAATGAGCAACTCCGCCCGCCGTACCGCTTGCGCCACGTTGCGGCGATTGGACGCGATCGTACTCAGGTTACTTCGAAAGACCTCATCTAGATAGCGGAGACGATCGAGATTCGTGTCGATTATGGTGACGCGGGCGCCCATACCCAGGGCTATCTGGGCTGCATTGGTACCCACCGTCCCGCCGCCAATGATGACCACGCTCCCGGACCGCACACCGGGCACCCCCCCTAGGAGCACGCCCCGCCCTCCTTGTGTTTGCTCCAAATAGTGCGCCCCGATCTGCACCGCCATCCGACCGGCGACCTCGCTCATGGGCGTCAGGAGGGGCAGGGAGCCATTGGGCAACTGTACTGTCTCGTAACCGATGGCCGTAACCTGGCGATCCACCAGTGCGCGCGTTAGGGGGCCATTCGCAGCCAAATGCAAGTAGGTGAAAAGCACTAGCCCGGCCCTCAATAAGTCGTATTCTGAGGGCAGGGGCTCCTTGACTTTCACGATCATCTCGGCACGAGCGTACACCTCGGCAGCAGTCTGAAGGATGCGGGCGCCGCCCTCAGAATACTGCTCATCGCTATAACCGCTCCCCACACCAGCGTCATGCTCCACCAGAACATCGTGCCCCTCGTGCGCCAGCGATTCGGCCCCACCAGGAGTTAACGAAACGCGGCATTCCTTATCTTTGATTTCCTTCAGTACACCAATGATCACGAGTCTCTCTCCATCGATCGTTAAGGCTAGGTCAAATCGACGACGTCGTTGTCACCTATATTGAGTTTCTTTAGCGCACCCCTGATGGTCACGTTGCGCCCGATCAACGAGTGTTCAAAAGCAGTCCCCTCGATGGTACATCCCTCTTCGATGATGCTATCGCGTACAATGGAGCCGCTCAGGTGTACGCTGTTACCAATCGTGACGTGCGGCCCGACTACCGAATTCTCGATCTTGGCCGTCGGTGCGACGTACACGGGCGGGATGACGGCGATATTCTGTCCTTCGCACTCGATGGCGGCCCCACCCGCAGCCCCATGCTCCAATAGGTAACGGTTGGTGTGCAGCATCGTTTCCGGTTCGCCACAATCCTCCCACATGGATACCGTCTCGCTGACAAAATGCCCACCGCGGTCCATCATCACCTGCAAAGCATTGGCGATATAGTACTCGCCCTTGGTCTGGATATTGTGCTCCAGGATGTACTCGATGGCGTCTACCAGGGCCGCACCATCGCGAACATAGTAAATCCCGATGACCGCCTTACGATTCTCCATCGTGTCGGGCTTTTCAATGAGCTTGACCACCCGATCGTTCTCCTCCACTACGACGCCAAAGCGGCGCGGATCTTCCACTTCTTTCACAAAGAGAACGCCGTCCACAGGACGCTGCTCGAGGCCGGAAAGATCCGCATCGGACAGCGTATCGACAAATATGATCACACAAGGTCCCGCAAGGTGTTCGCGAGCGAGATACAGAGCATGAGCCTGACCCTTGAGCTCCTGCTGCACTACGTAATAAGCCGGAAAGTCGTAATGGGCAGACACATATTCCTGGATCTGTTGCCCCATCCAACCGACGATGAATACGGCTCTGTCGATATCAAGGGGTACGAGTTTGTCGAGGATGTGGCCAAGGACAGGCTTGCCGGCAACATTGAGCAGAGGCTTGGGCTTGGACCAGGTGTGCGGTCTCATGCGCTTGCCGAATCCTGCCAGAGGGATAATGACTCTCATAGTCAGCTCACCTTTCTTCCATGGAGATTCCGATGTAGTGTTATGATGTGCGGGCCGGCGAGTACCAGTCCACCGATCGAGCTTGCTACCACTGACGGCCTACCGGCCGCAAACGTGACGGCCACCACCACAATCACGGACGCGGCGATCGCAGGTGCCAGTCAGTCGCCTGCTCGTAGGCATAAGCCACACGTAACACGGTAGACTCGTCGTATGCGTCGCCCATTATCTGCATACCGAGGGGCAGCCCATCAGCAAAGCCACAAGGGATAGAGATCCCACAATCCCCTGCCAGATTGAGTGACAAGGTAAAGATGTCCCCCAAGTACATCTGTAGCGGATCATTCACCTTTTCCCCGATGCGAAACGCGGCCGTCGGCGTGGTGGGCACGACCAGGGCGTCGCACTGTTCAAAGGCACAGTCAAAGTCACGCTTGATCAGGGTGCGCACCTTTTGCGCCTTGAGATAGTAGGCGTCATAGTATCCTGCTGATAAGGCATAGGTACCCAACATGATGCGTCGCTTGACCTCTGGGCCAAAGCCATCCTGCCGGGTGCGCCGGTAGCTATCCCAGATATCCTGCGCCTGAGGGTGAGAGAACCCAAAGCGCACCCCGTCGTAACGCGCCAGGTTCGCCGATGCCTCGGCAGGCGCCAACAAGTAGTAGACGGGCAGGGCGTACTCGGTGTGAGGCATGGACACATCAATAATCTCTGCCCCCAGCTGGCGCCACACATCCAGGGCCGCTCTCACCGCACGCTCCACCTCGGGCTGTAACCCTGGACACAAGTATTCTTGCGGCACACCCAGGCGGATACCCCGCATATCGGGCTTCAGTGCTTGCGTATAATCGCCAACCGGCACCTGGGCGGATGTAGCGTCGTTGGGATCGTACCCTGCGATGGCTTGCAGCAGTAGGGCGCAGTCGGCTACATCCTTACCCAGGGGGCCTACCTGATCCAGGGAAGAGGCAAAGGCTACCAGGCCATAGCGAGAGACACGACCGTAGGTGGGCTTGAGCCCGGCCACGCCGCAAAAGGACGCGGGCTGGCGCACACTGCCACCCGTGTCGCTCCCGAGCGCGCCCAAGCACTCGTCCACGGCAACCGCCGCTGCACTGCCCCCGCTGGACCCCCCCGGCACACGATCCAGATCCCAAGGATTGTGTGTGGTGAAATAGCTCGAGTTCTCCGTAGAGGAGCCCATGGCGAATTCGTCGGTGTTCGTCTTGCCCAACAAAACGCTCCCGGCTTGACGAAGCTTAGCAACCACGGTAGCGTCGTAGGGGGGAATGAATCCCTTGAGGATGCGCGATCCGCACGTCGTCTCCACCCCACGGGTGCAGAGGACATCCTTAAGGGCCAATGGGATACCCAACAAGGGATGATCATCCCCCTGTGCCCGGCGCCGGTCGGCTTCGGCAGCCTGCTCCAACGCGGCATCTGGGGTGAGGTGCAAATAGGCTCGTATCTCGGCATCCACCGACTCGATACGTTGCAGGACAGCGCGAGTCAACTCGACGGAGGAGATGCTCTTGCTCGCCAGCAACTCATGGGCATGGTGGATGGTTAGTTCATAAAGCTGCAAGGGATTTGCCTCCATACAGCCGCACAGGTAAGCGCAGGTTAGGATTCCAGAATGGGCTTAACCTGGAAATAGTCATTCCGACGTTGGGGAGCATTGGCCAGCGCCTCTTCGGGCGAAAGAGAAGGCTGCACTACGTCCTCCCGGAGCACATTGACGCGACCGATGGCCTGCGCCGTCGGCGGGATCGATTCGGTATCGAGCCGGTTCAGCATCGATGCATAGTCGAGGATTTCTGATAGCTGCTCGGCAAACAACTCGGTCTCTTCGCCTGTCAGGCCCAGCTTGGCCAGTTCAGCGATGTGCAGAACCTGGTCTCGTGTCAATCTCACTTTGTTATGCTCCTTCGCAGTACCCCTGAGTAGGGGATTATAACATCATCACAAGGGCGCCGCAAAATGATTCGGCCCCGTTCCGACGGCGTCATAGTTCATCGCATATTGACACCAACACCATCGTCCCTACAATGGAGAGTTGCTGGATGTCAACGGAGGAGGAACTGGATCATGGTCGAGAGTCGCTATCCAATGCTCAGCCCTGAACAAGCTCTGCAACAGGTCATCGAGGTGGCGCGGCCACTACCGCCTATAGAGGTGCCAATCGACAAAGCCGTGGGGCAGGTGCTGGCAGTTCAGGTGCGGGCAACCGAAAACATGCCACCTTTCCCGTCTTCATCGATGGACGGCTATGCCGTGGTGGCGTCCGATACATCGCTCGACCGCGAGGTGTTGGGTGAGCAAGATGCCGGTCATGTGGGGGCGCCTCGCGTGCGTCCGGGCACGGCTATTCGCATTATGACCGGCGCCGCAGTGCCAGAGGGCGCCG
Organism: uncultured Anaerolineales bacterium; assembly: GCA_964416075.1. GTDB lineage: Bacteria > Chloroflexota > Anaerolineae > UBA1429 > UBA1429 > CAYQDH01. The sequence continues at coordinate 12,055 of CAYQDH010000044.1, forward strand.
ACACCGTAATTCCGGTGGAATTGGCCACGGAGGCCGGAAACCGGGTGCGCTTTGACAGGTTGCTCCCCAAGGGGGCGAATGTCCGCCCGGTGGGGCAGGACTTGGCGCAAGGCGATCTAGTTCTGGAGCCAGGGATAGTATTAGGGGCCGCCGAGATCGGCCTGTTAGCTACAATGGGCCACGCCGCCATCTTCACACATCCTCGACCACGAGTGGCGATCATGGCCACCGGCGATGAATTGGTGCCCTTGGGCCAGACACCGGGCCCCGGCCAGATCCGAGACAGCAACAGCCATGCCCTGGCTGCCTTGATGCGGTCATGGGGCGCAGTACCCGTCGTCATAGGGATCGTGCGCGACGAGGAAACAACGCTGCGCGCGGCCGTTCTCGACGCGCTTACCCGTGCCGACGTGCTACTCACCTCCGGCGGAGTGTCGATGGGGAGGCGGGATCTGATGAAACCCCTGCTGGAAGAACTGGGGAGGGTCTGCTTTGGACGCGTCGCTCAGAAGCCGGGTAAGCCCACCACCCTGGCAGTAGTGCAGGGCAAGCTCGTGTTTGGCTTGCCTGGGTTTCCGGTCTCCTCCCTGGTATCCGCGGAGTTGTACGTCAGGCCCGCGTTGCGCATTATGGCGGGCTTGGGTGCCACGCGGCGGCAGGAAATCGCTGTGCATCTCCAGCACGCCATCCGTCACGATCCGGACCGCGAGGAGTTCCAGCGTGCCATCGTGACCTGGGAGGACGACAAGGCTTGGGCGCGCAACACCGGGGACCAGGTTTCCGGAAGGTTGCGCTCTCTGGTGGGGGCCAATGCTCTGATACGCCTGGCACAGGGGGTGAGCGAGTATCACCCGGGTGAGATGGTGCGCGCGATGCTGTTGAACGCTCCTGAGGTGTAGGACAAGTCGCCCTGCGCTATTGCATTCTGTATTGGATGACAATACACCCGGTTCTGTACTGCTAGAGACCCCCTGGTTTGGCTGTTCGACTCTGGACCGGGCGCCCCGAGCAAAGTTATGTAACATCCTCTTCGCGATAGTGAATGGCCTGGCAGGAGATTTGTCCCCAGCCGTGATACGGCTCGGACATCTCTGAACCACTGGCGTAGTAGAGTGCGGTGACCAGCCTACCATCACCCAGTTGTACGGTGGAGGGGTAGCCCAGGTCACCGTTTTCTATGCCATCCCCGGCCAGAAGCACCTCGTGTTGGCGATCCCACGTCTGCCCACCGTCCGTACTGAACAACAAGCCGCAGCCCATGGGGCGAATGCGCCGGCCAAAGGTTAGGAGGACCTTGCCACTTTGCAGGATGGTGAGATCGGCTGGATGCTCTCCATCGCGCGTTACCTGGGAGGGTATGGACCAGGTGCGGCCTAGGTCCTCGCTATGGAGCACAGCCACATGGCCACTCTCGGAACGAGACGCAGCCAGTAACCGGCCATTCTGCAAAAAGGCGTAGGAGGTTTCATTGTACCCAGGGGCCACGAGCGTCTCGTCACCCCAGGTTTCACCACCATCTCGGCTTCGTAGGAGAACAGTTATGTCCCGTATCCCGTCGATTGGCTCGCGCGGTACACCGTAGATGGGCATCAGCAGCGTGCCATCAGGAGCCGCAATGATCCGGCCATAGGGCGAGGCCAGCGTCAGAAGGCGCGACCTATAGGGCTCGAGCTGGCGCCAGTTCTGCCCACCATCGCTGCTCTTACAGATATACAGAGCAGGCACGATCTTCCAGCTCTCCCTCTCACCACCCTTGTAATGCAGTCCTCTACCCTGGGAATCCGCCTCATAGTTATGCAACCGGGCTTTCCAAAAAGCAGCGATGAGTTCGCCACTGGCGTTCGTCCCAAAAGCGGGGTTGCGGTTATCATCCCAGCGCGGCTGGATCTCGACCGGGTCTGACCAAGAGACACCTCCATCGGCCGAAGCAGACACCGCCAGCGTGCCACTGATCCCCACGTGTGGCGCTCCCGTGCGGTAGATCACCGCCAGGGTCTGCACACCCGTCTTGATCAGAACAGGAAAGTAGCCTTGAAGCGAGCAAATGAGGTAGCGTTGGAGGCGCGTCCGCCGCCCTATAAAGGAATCACTCTCACCCGACAAGTGACGTGGGTTGCCCATATCGTCGTTGCTATACATGCTCATCCTCCTGCTGTGGATCGCCCTGGTACCACTCTGCCTGGACCTGATAGAGACGGCTATAGAGGCCGCCTTGGGCCATCAATCCCTGGTGGGTGCCATACTCTGTAATTCGGCCGCGCTGCAAGACGTAGATGCGATCAGCCATCCTCACGGTCGAGAATCGGTGGCTGATCAAAATAGCGCTGCGTCCCTTAATCAGCTGTCTAAAGTGCTGGAACAATTCGGCCTCGGCAAAGGGATCGAGCGAGCTGGTTGGCTCATCCAGCACAACCACACCGGACCGACGCAGAAACGCCCGGGCCAGGGCGATCTTTTGCCATTCCCCAGCGCTCAGCTCGTGGCCATGGTCGAACCAATGGCCAAGGACAGTGTCATACCCTTGGGGTAGGCTGCTGATAACCGCATCAGCGCCCGAGAGCCTTGCCGCCGGGGCAATGCTCGCGTGCGCGAGCTCGGTGCGGACATCGCCGAACCAGACATTTTCTAGAGCGCTAAGATGGTAATGTGCATAGTCCTGGAAGATAACGCTGATCTGACGACGCCAAGCTATAGGGTCAAACTCCTGGAGCCCCACACCGTCCAGCGTGACCGAGCCCTCCGCAGGGTCATAGAGACGACAGAGGAGCTTGATCAATGTGGTCTTGCCAGATCCGTTCTCCCCTACCAGAGCGATTACCTCTCCAGGAGCGATGGTCAGATTCACATGAGATAGCGCAGGCTCCATGCAACCAGGATAGGTGAATGAGACATCACGGAACGCGATTCCCTGTTGAGTTCCTGAGGGGACAGGGTGAGGATGAGCAGGAGCACGAACCCGCGGCGCCAGGCCGGCAAACTCGTAAAAGTGACTGAGGAAGAGTTCGTCCTCATAGAGGCCTGCCAGGCCGCGTAGTACGGATTGCAGGAAACCGAGGCCATTCTGAAAACCGAGATAGTAGACCAAGAGATCGCCGACGGTAATGGCGCCCTGCACGGCCCTCAGGGCTACCAGCGCCAGCGTGCCAAAAATGGCGAGGGAAGCAACGCTCTGCGTCACAAAATCGGAAATGGCGCGCCGCCTTACCAGTCCCAGTCGCTCCTCCCTCAGAGTGCGCCTAAGCTCGCGGAAGCGACTCTGGAACAGAGGGCCCAGTTCAAACAGGCGCACCTCTTTGGCATGGGCCGAATCGGTCAACATCCAGTGATAGTACCACGACCGCCGCTCCGTCTCGGTCTGCTGTTCCGTGAGCTTGTAGAGCTTGCGGGAATAGGCAAAACGAGCGATGGCACTGGGCAGAGCGGCCACCACGAGCACGACCCCTATCCAGAGATCGAAAGAAACCAAGAGGCCTGCAATCCCCAAGAGAGACAGCCCACTTTGCCCCACTTGGATCAGGCTGTTGACGATGCGCGTAGGACGGTAGGGGGCTTCTTGTTGCGCCCGGTGCAAGGTGTTCTGGTAGTTCGAATTCTCATAGTACTCGAGATCCAGCGCCACAGACTGCTCATGCAGCAGGTCCGAAACGTTATCGGTGACTGCCAGGGATTGCGCCTCGCCGGCAAGCTCTCCCAGGGACCGGCAGATAGCCGTCAAGAGCGCCACTGCGGCAGCCAGCACAAGCCAAAACAGCACAGGCTTGAAGGCCACTGCCTTATCGACAGCCATCACCCCGGCGGTTACCCCGTCCACCAGGCGCTTCATCAGATAGAGCGAAGCCAACGGCAGAACCCCCTGGATCACCACCAAAGCGGCATTGACTAGTGTCCATGTGGGGGCGCTTTGCCATACCAGTCGCACAGCACGCTTGAGGCCCAGTAGTCGGCGGACTGTCCGATCAATTGAGGGCCGGTGGAACATTAGCGGTTTGGCTCCCCTCTGTTGGTCAATCGGTAGTGACGAGGCTGGCCCAAGCGCGGTTAGCGCGATACCAGGCTACTGTTCGGGTGATGCCCGCGGCAAAGGGCACCTGCGGCTCCCATGCCAGAAGGCGACGGGCCTTGGTAATATCGGCCCAAGTAGCAGGGACATCAGCAGCATGGGCCGGGCGGAACTCGAGCCGCGCCGTTTTGCCAAGGGCTTGCTCGATGATGCGTATGGCATCCATGAGCACCACCGGACCGTCGGATCCTAGATTGATGATTTCGTAGCCAAGAGGCCTGAGTGCGGCGACGGTACCACGGGCGATATCATCGACGTAGGTGAAATCGCGCGACTGAGTTCCATCGCCAAAGACGATGACGGGGCGCCCGGTATCGATCCACTGAATAAAACGGAAGGCCATCATATCTGGACGACCAGCAGGCCCATAAACAGTAAAGTAGCGAAGAATACTTGTATCCATACCATACAGATGATGATAGCTAAAAGCAAGTGCTTCCGCGCCTTTTTTGCTGGCGGCATAAGGTGAGAGCGGCTGATCCGTGCCCGCATCTTCGCGATAGGGCATGGGATTGTTCGTGCCATAGAGGCTGGAAGTCGAAGCCAAGACGAATTTCGGTATCTCGTACTCATGGCCAAGCGCGAGCAGATTGAGCGTGCCGGTCACATTGGTATCGACATAGACCCACGGATTCTGCACCGAGTAACGCACACCGGCTCGGGCGGCCAGATTTATGATCGCAGCAAAGGGCTCGCCGCCAGTACACTCTTGGCGAAAGAGCTGCTTCAGCGCCGGACGGTCGCAAATATCGATCTTCTGAAAACTGAACGCGGACGAATGGGCATCGGCCTGCAATTGGGCTAATCGCCACTCTTTGAGACGCACATCATAGGCGTCGTTTAGGCTATCGATCCCTACCACCTTGTGGCCCTGCTGCAAGAGAAACGCTGCCACTCGCGAAGCGATCAAGCCCGCAACCCCGGTTACCATATATTTCGCCATACAACCTCCCTGGTCTCGGCAAATGCGCAACCCCGCAGGAGCGTAGCAGAGAATGTGACAGCCGACCTTTTTCCGCCTTCGCCCAACCGATCATAATCCATTGCCCTGGCTCCCAGCCTTACAGCAGCAGTCGCCCAGCTAGAACAGGGATATGAAATGGCCCAATTTGTGCTCTTCGGTAGCCAGTTTCAGGTCCGCCTCGACCATCAATTCAACCAAACCACGAAAAGTGATCTGGGGACGCCAGTTGAGCCGCTGAGCCGCCTTTCGCGCGTCGCCGCGTAGGGCCACCACCTCTGCAGGGCGGAGATAGAGCGGGTCAGTGACCACATAGTCATGGTAGTCGAGTCCAACAAGGTCAAAAGCGGCCTCGCAGAATTCGCGCACCGAGTGCATCTCGCCGGTAGCGATCACATAGTCATCAGGCTGGTCCTGCTGCAACATGAGCCACATAGCGTCGACATATTCCGCGGCATAGCCCCAATCGCGTTGGGCATCGAGGTTCCCCAGCACCAATCTCTCCTGCAAGCCCAGTTTGATGCGCCCCACAGCACGCGAGATCTTGCGGGTGACAAAAGTCTCACCACGCAGTGGGGATTCGTGGTTAAACAGGATGCCGTTGGAGGCATGCATACCGTAGGCCTCACGATAGTTAACCACTTGATGGTAGCAGTAGACTTTGGAGCAGGCGTAAGGGCTGCGCGGGTGAAAGGTTGATGACTCACTCTGTGGAGGCGGGGTAGAGCCAAACATCTCGCTGGAAGAAGCTTGGTAGAAGCGGCAGGGCTTGTGTAAATGGCGAATTGCTTCCAGAAGGTTGATCGTCCCAGTTACGTTGGTCATCACCGTAGCCACAGGGTTCTCGAAGGAGACCTGCACGTGGCTCTGGGCGGCCAGGTGATAGACTTCGTCGGGTTCGACGCGCTGGATCACCTCCATGAGCCCCAAGCCATCTGTGAGCTCTGCATAGTAGGTAAAGAGGCGCTGGTTGTGCACGGCGGGATCATTATAGATATCGTCAATGCGCGCAGTCGGAAAAGTTGAAGTGCGCCGCTTGATGGCATGAACCTCGTAGCCCCTGTCCAACAATAGGCGCAGGAGATAAGCACCATCTTGACCTGTAACGCCAGTGATGAAAGCCTTTTTCATAGTTAGAGTTCCATGGAAGAGTATAGGGACCAGTTATCAAGGGGCCGCACCAAAAGCGACACGGCGCCCCACACAGAACATCCGGAATCGCGAAAGGACCACCACGACAATCTCTACAAGCGCACTAAGCGAGAGCAGGCTGGCACGGGCATCACCCCACGGGTGTCAAAGACGAGATGGGCGTATTGGCCAACCCAGGACCAGTCGTAGGTTGAGTGTGCCGTATGTATCAAGACGCAATCGGCCC
>CAYQDH010000045.1:0-11020 GCA_964416075.1 uncultured Anaerolineales bacterium
CCAAGAACTCATCCCACGTCCATCCAACCTTGGGATAGGGTACCTTGAACTCGTCAAAGACCTTTTTGTTATAGTACACGCCCAGCGGCGAATAGTCCTTGGGCAGGAGATAGAGCTTGTCTTGGTACTTGCCGGGGTCCAGCACGCCGGGCAAGTAGATGCCCGTATCCAACGAATACTGCCCCTTGGCAAAGGTATCCAGCTCAACAAACGCCCCCCTGCTGACAAACATGGGCACCGCATCGTCGCCAATCTGCATAATATCGGGCGCATCGCCCGCGGCGATCTGGGTCAGCAAGCGCGCATAATAGTCCTGCCCGGCCACCGCCTCCAACTGCACCAGGATATCCGGGTTCTCGGCCTCGAACTTGGCGATGATCTCCTGGTGGGGGTTCAGCCCCTCGCCGCTATCGCCAGTACCTACGCGCAGGATCGTCTTGGCCTCCTTGGCCTTCGTAGGCGCCGGCGCGGGCGTCGCAGTGACCACCTTCTCCACTGACTTTTCCACTACAACAGTCTCTTTGACTGTCTTCTCAACGACGACGGTCTCTTTGACCGACTTTTCCACGACGACAGTTTCCTTCTGTACCACAGGTGTTGGCGCAGGAGCGCAGGCCACCACACAAGTCGAGAGAAGAACCAGAACTAACGCAAAAGCCAACCATTTGGTACGCAACACAGTTTCCCCCTTGATCTCAATCAGAATATCTATCGCCAATCAAACAACCAACCTCCTGGCATCAGACCAGTCCATCAGCAGAGGCCTTGATGCCATCGAGCATCTTCTCAGCTACCCGGTTGCCATACACCACGGCATAGTTCATACCACGATCCTCCGGGTAGATCTGGGCCATGCAAGATAGCCACAGATTCGGCGCCGGTGTCTCAAAGGGTGGCAGCAGAGCCGAGTAGTTCAGGCCAACCACAGGCTGCGTGTGGCGCTCGCGCCAGGCCCACACTTCCTTGACCCACTCGCGGCTGAACCCCTTGAACATCTTTTGCAGGTGAGGCAGGTAATCAGTGAGCAGTTCCTCCGCCGACATGGCAAAGCGGGGATTGTCAGGCGTCAGATAGCGCGAGATGTACACCAGGTGGGCCCCGCCATAGGTCTCGGGCCGCTGCATGTTGGTGTGCTCGATGACGCCCGTAATGGGGATGCTGGGGTCGCCGACGTCGAGCCAGTAGGTATCGGATAGGGTGCGGTCCAGGCGCATGACGAGGCATACATTGGCCAAGTACCTGATCTTTGACAAGCGAGCCCGATAGTCTGCCGGCAGATCGGGAGCCATCCGAACGAGTAACTCGGGCGCTGTGGTCACCAACACATGGTCGAAGGGTTGCAGACCCTTGCCGGTCACGACACCTATCGCGCGGTCCTGCTCGATGGGGATGCGTTCGACCCCCTCGCCCAGGCGCATCTCCACCCCGCGTGCGCGCAGCTCTTGTTCCCAGGCCTCCAAGGCCTGGCCGAACCCACCAATGAGATAGCCCAGGCGCTCCTCTTGCTGCTTGCCCCGTGAGCTGCCGCGCAGTTTCAGCTTGTTCCAGAACCACACAGCAGCCACCTCGTCGGCATAGTCTCCGAACTTGGCGAGCATGAGGGGCTCCCATACCTTCTCGTACACTCGGCGCCCGGCCATCTTGATCAGCCAATCGCGCGCCGTGATCGCCTCTAGGGGGCGCCAATCGCTGATCAGCCGTGTCCTGACATATAGGAGTCCTAATAGCAGGCGATCCAGAAGGCCAATATGTTTGAAGCGCAACAGGTCCAGGGGTGTGCTCAGCCGAAAGATGCGGTTGATGTAATAGCTGTGCGTCGTAGGCGCCCAATCCAATTTGTCACCCAGACCAAGGCGATCTATCAGTCCCGCCATGGCTATGTCACTGGTAAAGAGGTGATGATAGAATTTCTCCAGGTAGACGCCATCCACCTTGAACGAGCCGGCCAAGCCGCCGAGAACCTCGTCCTTCTCGAAAATCGTACAAGAAATACCATGATTCGCTAGTGTGTCCGCAGCGGCCATACCCGTGATCCCGCCGCCCACGATAGCAACCCTTGTCATAGTGGACCCCTATTTATGCAAAGCGATCTTGAAACGTACCCAGGCGGAACAGGCATCGCCACACCACACACGATCATCGCCTCACTGTGACATCTCAACACGATGCCCTGCTGCGCCATATGCCGACGCGAGGCAGTCGCACCTGGGGAAAACAGTAGACCTGAAGCGCGGTTCACGACGAAACAGTTTCCACGAACCTGACACTGCTTGGATTCTAGCCAGGTCAGCGCCAGTTGTCAACATCGATCTTGCACGAATCTCAGTACTCATTATAGCACTGCTGCACAGGCAACCGTCTCGTCCACATACCCGCGGCCTCTAGAGCTTGCTTCCGAACATTCTATGGCGCATAATGCATTAGACAGGCAAGACCTGGCAGTTTCGACCCTGCCACAATGTACCACGGGCATCTTGCCCGTGTGCCGCTCGATGCAGACAGGCAAGATATGGCCGTTTCGGCCCTGCCAAGGCTCTCCCATCGAGATACCACCTAGAAAGGACGCGCGCCATGAACAGTGCTCTCGTTACCGAGCTGTACGACTATATCGACGCTTTACCCATCGTCGATATTCACACCCATGTGAACTGGAAAGCAGGTGCAGCAGCAAACATCGGCGATATCCTCAGCTATCATTACTATACCGAACTGACCAACTCGGCAGAATTCCAGGAGAACAAGTTCCCCTTTGGGGACCCTCGGGAGCTCACTCGCGTCATCCTGCCCAAGCTGGCCTTGATCAAGAACACCGTGCAGTACGACTGGCTGATGACCATATCGCGTGAGTATCTGGGGGTGGAGCCATGGGAATGGACGTTTGAGAATTGGGAGATGATCTTCGACCGCTCTGTGGAGGTCATGAGCCGGGCAAGCTGGTGCGACGAGCTCATCGCCCAGTCCAACATTGAGCGTGTCTTTCTGACCAATCAGTACAGCGATGATCTGGAGGGTCTGGATACCTCATTCTACAGCCCTTGTCTTCGCACCGAGCCCTTTGTGTTGTTCATGGACCGGCCTGCCGAGCGAGAGGGGCTGGGTGCATTCCTTGGCCGTCCCCTGCGCACCCTGGCAGATTTCACTGCGGCCATCGACCAAACATTCCGTAAGTTCGTGGAGCATGGCATGGGCTATGCCGCCATGTCCATCCCCGCCGGCTTTAAAACATACGCCATGTCCGACGCAGACGGCCAGCGCCTGCTCGACAGGATGGTGGAAGGTAACTCGCCCTCCCCGGCAGAGCGTGAAGCCTGGGGCGCCTATGCCATCTGCCGCATTGCCGACGCCTGTCGCAAATACAACAAGCCCTATCACCTGATGATCGGCGTCAATCGCGATGTCTATGCCCATGGGGTCCCGGCGGGCATGGACCTGTTTGACTCGGTCAACTCGATGCGCGGTTACGATTTCTTGCTCAATACCTATGCGGATGTTCGCTTCCCTACCGCTGTCCTCGCCGACACCACCGGGCTAGAGCTGACTGCTGCGGCATGGATTCGGCACAATGTCTATCCCTCGGGCCATTGGTGGTATTCGAATCAGCCTACTGACATCGCCCGAGAACTGCGTCGACGCCTGGATACCGTGCCGGGCAACAAGATCATCGGGTATTTTTCCGATGCTTACTATCTGGAGTTCATCTTGCCCAAGTTCAGGATGTACAAGTTCGAGCTTGCCCTGGCCCTATCCGAGCGCATCGAGCGCAGCCTCATTCACCCCAACATGGAACAGTTCACCATGGACGATGCCCTAGAGCTCGCTGAGGATCTGATGATCAACAACCCGGCGCGCATCATCGGGTTGTCGGCATCGTAATGGGCCAGTGGCCTGCCGCAGACCACCAGGGCACAGTGAGGACTGCCCGTGGACATGGTCGTGGCTATCAACTCCTGAACCGGCGAGCCAGTCCACAGCAAGGGGTCTGCTGCGAACAGCACTGACAAGAGCGCGCTCCCCAATGGGCATTGGGGAGCGCGCAACACTAACCAAAGAGCCGCTCAGGCGGGGCCACCGAACTCGTTGTTGGCCGCCTGAACCAGGGCACGCATGTAACCCACCGAATAGGCCTCCGCCGCGCGCCTTCCGCCGATCATGCTGGGAAGATGATCGGAGATGATCGCGCCATCGAACTCTACCTCGCGCAAGGCGCGCATCACATAGTGCATGTCCATATAGCCGTCGTCGAGGAAGGTCTCAACCCAAGGCTCGGGCATGGGCCGCGTGACATTGCGGAAATGGACCTTGAAAAGCTTCTTGATGCCGCCAAAGTAGCGAATCGTCTCCACAACATCCTTGCCCATCCCGGCGCCACCCTCCAGCCAGCATCCCACACACAGGCACATCCCCACGTTGGGGCTATCGGCAATCTCCAGCGCCCGCTTATAGCCCTCGAAATTGCCAAAGATGCAGCGCGGGATCCCGCCCAATGGGTACACGGGCGGATCGTCAGGATGGATGCCGATAAAGACGCCCGCTTCCTCAGCCACCGGCACCACCTGCTTGATAAAGTAGATATAGTTCTCCCAGATCTCCTCTTCCGTGTACACCCGACCGTGCGTCAGGGGTGCATTCCATTGCTTGTGGATCCACCATCCTGTCTTGGCCTGCGCAAGATCGAAAGCGCGCGCCTCGATGCCACCGCGCATCGTGCCCCGGCCGGTGCTCCAGATGCCATTCCCCATGTGGGCATACGTGGCATAGTAGATACCCGCCTTGCCCAAGTTTCGCAGATAGGTCAGGTACTCTTCGACCTTGGCATCGCGACCGGGGAGATTCAGCGTCACCTCTTCCATGTTATGCACGCTGTGGTTGGCCAACCGATAGATCTTGAGCCCAAAGGACTCGAACCGCTCGCGCAGCCGCATATAGTTCTCTGCCGTGTGGCCGGCGGGCTCGTCCACCGACGTCATCACCCACTCAACGCCCAGTTGTTGGATGAACTGCAGATCCTCATCAGTGGCCTTGGGCGAAACCTGCGTGCCTATCTGGATTCCACGCTTCGAGCCATAAAACCCGGGGATCAGCTTCAAAGGATAGCCCTTCTGCAGCTTCTCACCGACACCCTGCTGAACTTGAGACATCGTCCCTCCCGATAAGATGATCTAGCGTAACGTAGCATTACGTCCTCAGCTTTTTACCCCCGTTGGGCGACCAAGTCAAATGGATTCGGTCTCCAGGTTCAGCCAGCGGCAATCGGCGTCGCTCAGTCTCAGGCGCATTGCCCGAATGCACGACGCCATCTCTTCGCGCGTGCGTGGACCCACGATCGGCACAAGGGGATAAGGTTTGCCCAGCAACCAGGCGAGCGCCACCTCTATCGCCGTATAGCCCCCTCTCGCCATGCCTAGCTCGCTGGCCCTTCGGAGCCGCTCGAAATTACCCTCGCTCCCATACACCTGCATCATCCGCAGATCGAAGGGGCTCGGGCTCTCTGTACGTGCGCGCAATGTCGCCGCATACCCTCCGGCAAAAAAGCCGCGCGCCTGCGAGGACCAGGACAGGAGAGGAATGCCCGTCCTCCGGTGCCATAACTCGCCCTGCGCATCTACGGAAACCAGGCCGCACAACACCACACAGTCGCCGCTGCTTGCCCTGGCCCGCATAAGGAGTTATAACTCTGCCACAGGCCTGCAGCCGTGGGCTGCCATAACATCAGGAGACACGACCTATGCTCAACCTGTTAAGCACGTTGCCGGGTTCTCTCTTGGAGCACTTTTTTCCTGCCGGTTGGGATCTCGCGCGTATCGATGCCTGCTGCGACCACCCGCCAGCGGCAATCACGGAGCGCCAGCCCTTCTGGCATCCTCTATTCCAACCCGTCCCCTGCCAGACGCTGGAAGACTTTAATATCATGATGGGACATGAGCTCGCCCTGGAGATCGCGCAGGCTCGTACGGAGGGCCATCCTCTAGTCATGATCCTGCCCGTCGGGCCTATGGGCATGTATCGTTGGACTGTGTATTTCCTCAAACGTTGGCGCGTCGATGCCCACCATGTCCATGGCTTTAACATGGATGAATGGTCGGATGCGCAGGGCAACACCTTGCCTCCGGATGACCCGGGCGCCTTTCAGAACGCCATGGAGGGCGCGCTTTACGGCCCCTTGGGCGACCTGACGGTGCCGGCGAAGCAGCGCCATTTCGCCACATCGGCCTCTTTGCCCCACTATGCCGAAGAGATCGCCGCCCTTAGCGCGCGGGGGGCGCATACCGTGCTGGTCTACGGCATCGGTCGGGTCTGTCACATCGCCTTCTGGGAGCCGCACTTTGCAGCCGAGTATGGCAATGAAGCAGCCTGGCGAGCGCCCACCCATCGCCTGGGCGCCAGGCTCCATCCCCTGACCATCGAGCAGAATGCTATCACCAGCTTCAAGAGCCGCACCACGCTGGTGCCGTGCTATGCCAATACCATTGGCCCTGGGATATTCCTGCAGGCTGACCGCGCCATCGGAGGCTGTGATGGCGCGCCAGGGCGCGGCATGCAGTGGCAAGGGATGTCTTTGTGGATGACCCTGCGCTATGGTCCGGATATCTGGGTGCCTTCGAGCCACATCCCCACCTTGCCCGGCAACCTGTTCTTCTTGCAAGAACTTGCCGGCCCCCTGGTGGCCGACGTAAACTAGTCAGCAACGACAAAGGAGTGACGGATGAAAGCATTGCCAATCGGCGTTATTATCTCGTTGGATAGCGTTCTGGCCGGCGGCATCAGAGAACTGGACCATCTGGGCCTCTCAACATGCCAGGTCAGCGCCTGGAATCCCGCACAGTACACGCCCGAGAATGCCGATCGAGTGCGCGAAGCGTTGGGCGAACGAGTGACCATCTCCAGTCTGTGGGCGGGGTGGCCCCCTCCCGCGGTATGGAACTTTGTCGACGGCCCACTGACCCTGGGTCTCGTGCCCACAGCCTATCGCGCCGCACGCGTCGATGGTCTCAAGAGGGGAGCCGACTTTGCCCACATGCTGGGCCTAACCGATGTCACCACCCATGTGGGTTTCATCCCAGAGAACCCTTCCACCACCGAGTACCGCGAGGTGGTCATCGCCATCCGGGAGGTAGCCCAATACTGCAAGAACCTTGGGCTGTATTTCAACTTTGAGACCGGGCAAGAGACACCCGTGACGCTGATACGCACCATCGAGGATGTGGGGACGGGGAACATGGGCGTCAACCTGGACCCGGCTAACCTCCTGCTCTACGGCAAAGCTAATCCCGTCGATGCCGTGGATATCTACCAAGGGCTCGTACGTGGTGTACACGTCAAAGACGGTTTCTATCCCACCAATGGGCGCGACCTGGGACGCGAAGTGCCCGTTGGCCAGGGGTTGGTCAACTTCCCCATCTTGTTAAGCAAGCTGAACAACTATGGCTATAGCGGTTCGCTAACCATCGAGCGCGAAATCAGTGGGCCCCAGCAACAGAAGGATATCCTCATGGCCATCGGGTTCCTGCGCAAGCTGATGGAGGAAATTGCGTGATAGACGAGTATCGCTTCTACGATCTTAGGCGCCAGGTCGGCTCGCGGGATATCGACCTACTGTTCCCCGAATGGCAGGACGCTCGCGAGGTGGTCATGGTCCTGAGCCCTCACGATGACGATGCCATGTTGGGCGCGGGCTATGCCATTTTGGCTTGCCTGGCGCGTGGCGCGGAGGTCCACGTCTCTATCTTTTGCGACGGCCGGGCAGGTTACAGCAAGCCCGAACAGCGTGAGACGATCGTCGCCACTCGGCGCGCCGAGACGCTCCGCGCCTACGGGAGCCTTGGGTTGTCAGAGGAGCAGGTTCATCCGCTCGGCTACCCCGATTTCAGCCTCGTCAGCTATGTGGGTTGGCTCCTCGATGACAAGCGCGAGGGCACTCTGCGCGAGATCATCCCCCTGTTCAGGCGGCTGGGCATCACCCGACTGCTCATACCCAACGGCTATCGCGAGCACTCGGATCATACGGCCGCCTACGAAGTGGGTCGCTTCGATGGCGTCCAGGCTGGCGACCCCGTCCTGGCCGATTGGGGTCCCGCATGTGCCATCCGCAGCACGCTGCAATACGCCGTATGGGGGGATCTGAGCCCTGAAGACGCCTTGGTTGCCGGTGCGGCCCCCCAGATTCGGGCTAATCGTGCCATCGTCGCGCCCTATAGCGCCGAGGACAAGATCTCCCAGGCCTTGTCGGCCTGGGAATCACAGGCTCAGATCATCTCTGGCTTGACCGAAGCAAGGCGCGAACGCGACTGTGGCCAGGGGATGATGGAGATCTATGTGGCCATGGATCCTCGACCCAAGCTGGACTATGCGCCTTACGCGGAGCTTATACGCAAGCTGCCGGTATCGCCTCCCTGACGCGATTCGATGCCCGAACGCCCACCACCACTGTCGCTACCAGGCGCCGACCATGGTCGGTGCTCCCGATGGGCTGCCGGATGCGCGCTCCACGCGAGCTGCGGCATCCGGCAGTTGGCGTTCGACCTCCGCGAGTCGATAGCCAAACCCTGGCCCGCGGATGCTGGATAGGTCGACAGTGCCGTTGCGGCGCCGGTACAGGCCAGGATGTACGCACTCTTCGGGCAAAGACGCATCGGGGTAGAACTGCATGGCGTTCGTCTCCACACCCATGATGGTGCCTGCATGGGCAGCCAGCAACACGTGGGGTATCTGGGCCAGCATGGGATTGGTCAGGTCCTGCACCATGAGGGTCATGCCGTGCGCCTTGGCCCAACACAGGCTCAACAAAGCTCCCGTTTGGGTCTTGCACGTCTTGAGCGCGACGCCGGACCACCCCAGCTCACGCCCCAACCTGATCAGTTGCCAATCGTGCGCGCTCTCATCCATGAAAAGCGGTTTGCGCGCCGAGACGCTGTGTACATCGATGCGATGTGCTTCCAGGTCATAAGGGAACGGCTGCTCCACATAGAGGATCATACCGTAGATACGCGGCTGCTCCATTATCAGGCGATCCAGGATGCTATTGACATAGCCCGGATCGGTTACGGTGCAGTTAAAGTCGGCGCTCAGCCACACTACCTCGTGGGCCCGTGCAATCTGCCCCACCCTGACGATCCGATGATAGTCCCAGGCAGCATCGTTTCCGCGCAACTTGACCTTCAAGCACTTGAGCCCATCTCGCACAATCCAGTCGTCCAGCAAGACGGGATAGCCATCCTGCGGCTCAGTCCCAGCTAACTCGGCTTCGTCCAGGGGATCCAGCCCCCCCACCAGATGCCAGGCTGGCAGCACCGTCGGCGGCGGGAGAACCAGGTACTCATCTACATAGTGTCCGCGAAAAGAGACCCCGCTGCCCCTGGCCGGTTCCAGAAAAGCGGCGAGATCTTGGCTCATCCACTCACGCCCATAGGTCTCGTACACGGGACAACCGTGAAGCGCGCCATAAGCGTCGTGGAACGCGATATCGTAGGCAGAACAGCACACCAGCGCTGCCAACCAGGGCATGGGTTCGCCAGCCGAAGACTCGCGGTTGAACCGTTCAAGTAGGCCGGGGAGAACCTCGGTCTGGAAGGCGTAACCCACCTCGAGCGGATGCCCGCTTGCGTCAAGGCCAGCCCACGCATCAGCGATGAGCCTGCTCAAGTCGCAGAGGGCGCGCTCGCGAATCTGATAACTAAGCTTGCTCGGCCACACCCACTGCACGCTGAGTGGCGTCTCCCCCCATCCCTCGGCTGTCCGGCCTGAGGCATCCTCCACGCGCAGGTGCACCCGCGCACAGGTGACGGTTGTCAGAGTCTCGGGACCGAATTTCAGCGGCACTCTGGTCTGAACAGGGATGAAATGGAGCGCGGCGGCAACAGGCCGTATATCCGTTGGTCGGGTCATGCCTTTTCCCCCAATCACCTCGAATCTGTCTCGGGCACCAGTATAGCGCCGAGGATCACGGCGTCAACCGCCTCTGCGGCGCGCCGGTACCCCGGTCGCGCCGTAGCCCGGTCACTGTGGGGGTGGGCAGGAATAAATCCGCCGCGCGAGCCGTCAATACTATAGGTTACGGATAGACCTTGTCATGAATGGAGATCACACAGATGAGACATCTGCTTATATTTCTAGTTGCGATATTTTTCCCGATTGTGGCTTGCAGCCCGGCTGCGCTCTCGCCGACACCGACGCCCAGCATCAGCCCCGTCGCGACCACGGCAACGCCATCTGTGGGAGCCACGAGCACGCTTGGCCCCCTTGAGCCATCCGTAACGCCGCCATCGGGAGCCACGGCCACTCTCAGTCCTGTCGCACCCTCTTCCACCCCATCGGTGGAAGCCACCCTCAGCAACACGCCAGCGGCTTTCAGCCCGCAAGTCGAGGTGGTGGCGAGCGGTCTGCAAGTGCCCTGGGCCATGGCCTTCGCTCCAGATGGCCGGCTGTTCTTCACCGAGCGCGCAGGGCGCATCCGCGTCATCCGCGACAACCAACTTGATCCCACGCCCATAGCCGAGGTGAATGTCCGGGCCACCGGAGAGGGCGGCCTGATGGGCCTGGCCTTGGATCCGCAGTTCGAGCAGAATGGTTACCTGTATGTTATGTATACTTATGGCGGCGCCGCCGGGCCACTCAACCGCATCTCGCGCTTCACCTTGCAGGATGAGCGCGCCGGCAATGAGGTGGTGCTCCTCGACAATATCCCGGGGGGACAAAACCACGATGGCGGCCGCCTCGAGTTTGGGCCCGATGGCAAGCTCTACGCTACAACGGGCGAGACCTTTGAGCGCGACCTGGCCCAGCAGATGGATAGCCTGGCCGGCAAGATCTTGCGCATGAACTCCGATGGTTCCGTGCCCAGCGATAATCCCTTCCCCGGTTCGCTGATCTACACGCTGGGACATCGCAACCCACAAGGATTGGCATGGACCGAGTCGGGGCAGTTGTATAGCACGGAACACGGCCCCAGCGGAGAGATGGGGCTTCGCAGTCGCGACGAGCTCAACCACATCGAGGCGGGCAAGAACTATGGCTGGCCCATCGT
>CAYQDH010000045.1:11032-18368 GCA_964416075.1 uncultured Anaerolineales bacterium
GCGACCACCGAGACGAACGATCCGCGCTATGTTCCGGCGGTGCTCAATAGCGGCGCCAACACGACGTGGGCTCCCGCTGGCCTCGCCGCTTACGAGGGGACTGCGTTGGGGCCTTGGCGCGGCAATCTCTTCTTCGGCGCCTTGCGCGGCCGCCACCTTCACCGTGTGGTACTTGCGCCGGATGGCAGTGTAGCTTTCGACGAGGAGCTATACGCTGACCAGTATGGGCGCATCCGGGCGGTCGTGGAGGGGCCGGATGGCTATCTATACTTTAGCACCAGCAACCGGGATGGGCGCGGCAGCCCCACATCGAGCGATGATCGCATCCTGCGCATTGTGCCTGGCCTGTAAAAGCAGACCTACTCACACAAGCCAAACTGATGGGACGCCTCGGGTTCGAGGCGTCCCATCATGCGTTGTCCGAAGGGAGCTGGAGCCAAGGCTGCATCGCGCTAAAGAGGGGCATGTGCACAGTGATGGTCGTCAGGTCCGGCTGACCTACAGATAGCACCATGGCTGGCCGCCAGTACAGGAGCCCCTTTGCCTGAGGGCGAACCGCCGACCAGGGAATGAGCAAGGCAGGAAGGCGGACGAGGATGGCGTCCACGCGCAGATATAGCCCACCCTGGCTCATGCCGATGGTCACACATCGCTTCCATTGTACAGAGCCAATCATGATCGTTTGCCTCGACCAAGTTGGCCCATCCGGTTGGCGATCGATACCATATACCCGGCCGAGCTTCCCCAGCCCACTGGTCGATGCGAAAATCCGCACCAAGAGGACGTAGAACAGAATAGACAAGGCGATCAGGGCAAGCACAATGGCCAGAATGAGTAGTATCATCGGCTGCTCCCACTCCTCAACTCCTCACCCACCGCCAGGCGGATGCTACGTTGCGGGTCCTTCTAGGACCGCGCGGCGGAGGGCTTGTACGGTGACGCGGCGTCCTCATACAGGCCCGTCCAGTTCTCCTTCTTGACGGCCTCGATCAGAGGGGGGAGGCTTTCCAGCAAGGCCTCGATAGTGTTCATGATCGGGAGGTGATGCGGACAGCGCTCCTCGCACATCCCGCACTGGGTACACGACTTGGCTGCAGCCAGCAGACGCTCAAAGTGACGCTCCACGCCCTTTTTGGCCCAGCCCGCCCAAGGGCTCTCCATAAAGGCATCCACGCCTCGCTGGCGAAAGTGGTTGAGCCACACGTCGTGGTGCATGATCCCCGAGATATAGATCCTGGGCTCACACACCGGGTGGCAGTTGTCGTCGCAGATGCGACAGGATACATGATCCAGATCCTGTCGCCAACGCTCGACTTCTGCCTCTTCCTCGGCTGTGAGCGCCATCGTGCCGCGCTGAATGGCGGCGAAATCAGCCTCTAGGTGTTCCATCTTGCTTACGCCGGGCACCATGGTATGGATCGGCTGGCTGGCCAGCCAGGGCAGTGCAATGTGCGGGGGGATGATCCCCGCCTGCAGCGGCTTCATGATCGTCAGACCCACATTGTGTTCCTGGGCTGCCGGAACGAGAAGCTCTAGAGCCTCTCGTCGCACGATATTCAGGGGAAAAAGCACCACATCCACCAGATCGGTGCGAATCCCATCGGCCAAGGCCACCAGATCGGTGTGTCCCGATAGACCGGCAAAGCGCACCTTCCCCGCCTCGCGCGCCCTTTGTACGCCTTCCATCGATCCACCGGGCGCCAGGTGCTTCTCCAGCATCTCCCGGTTGTAGGTGCGCAGGAGAAACACATCCACATGATCGGTGCCAAGTTCTTGAAGATCCTCCTCCACGCGCCGTTGTGCGCCCTCGGCTGTGAGCTCGGATGTCTTGGTCACAACCACACAGCGGTCACGATGGCGGGCCAAGAGGGGCCGCAGCTTGGTGCTGCTATCACCATAGCGCCCATCGAAATAGTTCACCCCTAGCTCAAAGGCCCGGTCCAGAATGCGTGCGCCTTCGTCATGTTCCAGCAGAGACAAATAACCACAGCCGATACCGAGGACTGACACGTCCAGTCCCGTCCGTCCCAAACGCCGATACTCCATCACGATGCCTCTCCCATGCAGAATTGAACCACCTTACCGTAGCAGATGACGCCCCAGCCTCGCGTCGCAGTAACGCCAGGCGAGCCATGGCGCAAGCCCCGGCCTCGCTTGCCGGTGCGTCTGCAGGCTCCTAGTCGAGGTGAAAGACCTCCTCCAGCTCCACCATCGTCCTATCGGGATGCTCCGCATCGCCCTGCACAAAGGGCGCCATGAATTCTTGCCAACGATTGTTGATTTCTTCGCCGGCCATGCCCTGCAGCGCAGCCTGAAAGCTGTCGGGCGTCTCAAAGTAGCCAAACACGGTGCCATCGGGAGTTAGGTACAACGAGTAGTTGCGCCATCCATGGCGGCGGAGAGCATCCAGCATCTCGGGCCACACGGCGCGATGATGCCTCTTGTATTCCTCGAGACGATCTTGTCTGATCCTGAACAGCATACCAACGCGTTTCATATTGCGAACCCCTTTCATTTGCCTAGTCTGTGCTAGAACTTGCTCGACAGCCAGCTAACGCCGGCAAGGGCTATAATCGGCCCCCAGAACAAGTATGACATCCCCATCGGCAGGCTTTTCGGCCTCGGGCAGACGCTGCACATTCTCCGGGGCGATGCCGAATGCTTCGACCAGCCGAGTCTCTATCTCTGGCTTGCTGCCATAGATAGTGAGCTGGGTCGCCGGATAGTCCTGTCCGTCGGCCGCCATGGGGACAACGGACATCCCCTCCCAATGCAAGCGATCTGCGGCCAGCTCGGTATACTGCTCCTTGGCTGTCCCGTTCTTCAAGATGACCATTGCAGACGTCGGCTCGGGGGGCGCTGAAGGATCAAAGAACGCGGCCACCGCTTCCTGTAACTGGGCGGGGCGAGAGACCAGCACCATGGCCCCGCCATATCCGATCATGTCTCGTACCTGGCCATAGCCAATCACACGGGTGCGTATGTTTTCCGGGCGCATCTGCACCCCAACATAGGCCAGAGACAGGATATCGCCGGTGGTCAGGTCCGTCTGGATATAGCTCGCCAATGAGTTCCATATCTCCGGCACCTTGGGCAAAACATTGATCCGCAGCGCTTTGTCCCATATCGCGCGCAGCACCCGCTGCTGCCTGCGGCTTCGGTCAAAGTCGTTTGTCGTATAACGAGAGCGAGCATAGCGCAAGGCGATCCTGCCATCCATATGTTGGATGCCGGGCTTGAAATTGACGGGGGGACTGAAGCTACCATCGTACAGCGAGCAGTCCACGGCCACATCGATCCCCTCCAAGGTATTCACCAGGCTGATCAGCGCGAGGAGGCTGCCCCGCACGTAATAGTGCACCGGTATACCCAGGTTATGCCGTATGGTCTCCTTGACCAGCGCGGGGCTGCCACCCGGATACTTGCTATATTGGCCGAACACATCCGCTGTATTGATCCGGTTATAGCCGATAGTCGGGATATAGACCCAGAGGTCGCGAGGAATAGACAGCATCCCGGCGGTCTTTTCCTTGGTATTCACACTCAGAATAATGATGCTATCGGTACGCCAGATCTTGCCGGGCTTGAGCTGGTCTGTACCCAGGAGCACGATGTTGATCGTATCCGGTGACAGAGCCACCTCGGGCAAGGCATCCGGGACGGATTTTGCCTGCGACCGCGGTAGGCCAAGCGCCTCTGCCGCCGGGGTTGCTGAGGCTGCGACCGCCTGCGCCGGCGGCAGGGGCCGCGCCATCGCCTCCCACACCTCCGGCCCGGCCACACCGTCAGGATTCAAGCCATGCCTTTCCTCAAAAATGGCCACAGCCTGCCAGGTATCCTCGTCATACTCTGGTTGCGCCGGTCGCATCGCCATGTAACCCTGCGCCACGAGCTTTTCCTGTAGAGCCCGGACCGCCTGCCCCTGGGATCCCAGGACCAGCATAGGGCGCTCCGGCGTACCGGCGATGGGCTCGTAGAGATCGATAATGAGCCGCGGCGGATCGGCTTGCTCCGTCACGCGAAACCCCGCAGGCGCGTCCATGCCGATGTACCAATCCATTTCCCCTTCTTTTTCCCCGCCGAAGACGACCTCGTTCACGTTCGTCTGCCCCGTAACAGGGACGCGCAGGGATCCGGCATAGGCTGGGAGCTTGACCTTTTGGGATGTGGGCGCCAGCCGGGCCGGAGAAAACCAGGTCCTCAGTTTCACCGTCCCCTCGACGGGGATCTCCGCATCCGTCCCCTTTTCCTTGGCAGGCTCGTTGGTATACAAGAGGTCGTAGGCGGGCAACCCGCCACTGCTAAACTCAAAGACAATCCGTTGCCAGCCCGGTTGGGCCTCGGTGAACACATTAGCCAGCACGCCGCTGGGCTCGCCGGTCGGTCCGCCGCTGGTCCACGCCGTATCCCCCCGGAAGGCAAGAGCCTGCATGATCGGCACGAGGACTCGGTCCGTGCCATCGGCATGCGGACTATATTCGATGGCCCACAGACTCGCCATCTTGTTGGGCGCACCGATGAGGATACTACCCGAACGACACAGATAGCTCACCTGCTTCCCATCGGAGAGGGGAGATCCACCCACAACAAGGTCGCACTCGTCCCCATTCTCCAACACCACCACGGCAGGCAGATCCTCGGACTCGGACCCTTGATTGGCAAACTGGATAGGCAGCGTATCCGAGATGGTCAGCACCGTGACCGATCGATCTGCTCGCACACACGCTAGCGGCCCCTGCGGGCTATACGGATTGGGAATGCAGGGATCCAGAGTCTCTTCGATCTCACCACGCTGCGTGTAACAGCGCCAGGCGTCCTTTTGGGCCAGGATCATGGAACCCAGTGCGCACCATCCCTGCACCTCCTCGCGCAACTGGAACCCAGGTTGCAGTCCTTGCTCGGTCCATACCTCCTGGCCGAGCGACGTACTACCGGCGGTCACCAGTCCGGCCACCTCAGCCGCCGTCATATCGACCGGCATCTTGTTCACCAGTTGCACCAGCGCAAGCCCCACCGGAGAATTCCCATCCCCGGGATCTTCCCGGATCTGTAGCTCGTATTCGTACCCCTCCTCATACTGAAAGCCCTCGATTCCACCGTTCAGGTAGAACCATCCGCCGGTCACGCCCTCTCTCAATTGCAGGCATTGTCGCTCACCTGTGCCGGCGCAATCGACCAGCTGAGGACCGACGTAAATCGTCCTCTCCATCGATTCCTGCTTCGTGGATCCCTTACGTCCGCATGCGACCAAACTAACGACAATGAGCAATACCATGACTAGGGAGCAGAGTCGTTTACTCATCGAATGCCCTTTCCGGCGCACACATGAGGATGCGAGGCAACTCGACTGCACAATACAGGCTGCACATCTTGCACGCCATAATACCAGCCTGTGATATGTTCTGTCAAAGGAGAAATAGCATTGCAAGCCGGGAGCCGGATCCAATACAAAAAGGACCGCTCTGCAGAGCGGTCCTTACCTTGGTATCCGTCGCGCCGCTGAGTGGGGCGCGCCACCGAGGTCTAGCTTAGCGATGTCATAGCCACGTTACCAATAGGCTTGGGCTGTGGCCCAGGTCGCTGCGCATGTCTCGGTGACCTGATGGGTGGAACAGTACTTGCGCCATGTTCGCGTGCTGTGCTCTCTAGCATCGCCCCCAAGGCCAAACGAGCGCGATGCAGGCGGCTCTTGACAGCATCGACGCTGTCCCCCGTGGCCTCGGCGATCTCCTGATACGACAGGTCCTCCCAATAACGCATGGCAATCATGCTGCGGTCTCGGGGCGATAGCCCAGCGAGAAGACTCTGCATCGACATCCGCTGCTCCCCCAGGATGGTTGCATCCTCTGGTCCAACTGCCGTCTCTCGTAACGCGGGATGGTATACCAGGGGCGGCTCATCGATGTCGAACCAGGTCACTCGACGCTTGCGCAGCTGATCGATACATTCGTGACAGGCAATGGCAAAAAGCCAGGTCTTGAATGGTCTACCCGGCTCATAGGTTGCCAGTTGCCGATAAGCTCGAACGAAAGCCTCCTGCGCAGCATCTTCGGCATCGTGGGCCTGGCCAAGCATTCGGTAGCAAAGATTGTAAACGGCAGACTGGTATTCATCGACCAATTCGGCAAAAGCGCTCTGGTCGCCCCCGAGCGTTCGTGCCACGAGATCCTGGTGTGGTGACTCCAAAGCCTGACGTTGCTCCCTGTCCTGCATGTTCTTCCCCCAGTCAGAAAACAGCCCCTTCGATTGATGCCCATGCATCCTATCCCTGATGTATAGGTTAACATGTTAGACAGCATTGCGCATCGACCATTCGAGCAGCTTTGCCCTGCACTTTTGGCTGATGTGTGACCTGGTCAGTAGGCTAGGTCTGGGCACCCCAACCTCCCATCACGCGGGTGAGGAGCCGAGACATGGTAGGACATAAAAAGCCGAGGCGATCACCCTTGCGAGGTGCGCCTCGGCCCGTCTGTCTGAAAGTGGAACCCCTGCCCAGCGAGACTACTGGCTCATCGCCTCCAGCTTGATCTTTCGCTGTGCACGGGTGCGCGCCACTCGCCGAAAGGCCCCTGGAATGGTGGCCAACAGCGACGAACGGTCGGCCGCTGTGGTGTAAAAGTCGCTAGCCTTGTCCTCCAGGGCTATGCACACACTCAGTGCAACTTTGAGGCTCTGCCCCGGCTCCGAAACCAACCCGAACAAAGGGGGCGGAATGCTCATACCCGCGAAGGAGTATCCCGCCTCGAGAGCGTCGGTGATCGTCTCCTGATATGTCCGCACGATCGTTACTTTGCTCTTTTGGCAATCCTTGACAAAGCCAAGGAAAGCATCGCCGTGTTCCGGAAAGCGCCGGGCCATCTCTTCGTAAAAGGCCGCCGACCCATCTTCCAGTTGCTCGCTAAAACCCACGATGATCGCCGCGGTGATGGTCTGTTCACTCATTATAGGTATTCCATGCCCCCTAGAACCAACGCTCGATCACGACCTTGCTCTCGGTGAAGAAACGCACGGATTCCCACCCCTGCCCGTGTAGCGTGCCAAAGAATGAATCTTTCATGCCGCTGAACGGGAAGAAGGCCATGGGCGCCACCAGGCCAATGTTGATGCCGATATTGCCGCATTCCACCCGATACTGGAACTCTCGGGCCCACTTGCCGCTATTGGTAAAAATGGTGGCCGAGTTGCCAAAGGGGTTGGCATGAATCATCTCGATCCCCTCGTCCAGGCTGCTCGCCTTCAAGATGGCGGCCACAGGGCCAAAGACCTCTTCCCTGGCGATCGTCATATCCGGTGTCACGTCCACAAATACCGATGGACCAAGGAAAGCGTTCGTGGG
>CAYQDH010000046.1:0-18203 GCA_964416075.1 uncultured Anaerolineales bacterium
CCCGGCCGGGGCAGTTTCATCAGGTCCAGCCACTCCAGGTCGCAGCGCAGGCAGCGCCGGGCCTCTTCCTGAGCGGCATGCTCGTCGAAGCCTGCCTCCACTTCGCGGAAGTTGCCGTCCCGCTGCTCCACAGGCAGCCTGGCCAACACCTATTGGCCAGGGCATGATATCCCACTCTCTGCTATACGGCAAGTTTTCCTGGCCATGGCGTCGCCTGACGGCGAGGAACGATGTGGGGGAGACCCCCACACCCCCCAACAGAGGACAGAGGAACAGAGACCAGAGCTACAGGGTAATAGGGGGGGCGGCGCACACCACCCGGAAACCGACATCGTAGTCCCACCTGCCGGGAAGGACCCAGTCCCGATAGGCGCAGCGCGCGAGGTCTCGAACGATGTCCCACGAGCCGCCGCGCACCACCCGCCGCACGTCGGGCAGAGCCGGATCCTCGCGCTGCGGATCCGCACGATAGGGGTAGGCCAAGTAGGCGCTGCTCGTCCAATCCCAGGTGTTGCCGCTCATATCCGCCAGGCCCTCGGGCGTCTGGCCGCCCGGGTAGACGCCTATGGGCGTGGGGCGGCGGATGTGGCTCTCGAAGGTGTTGCCCAAGGCAGCGTCAAAGTCGGGGCCATAGGGGTAGCGGCGGCCCTCTTGGCCTCGGGCTGCCGCCTCCCACTCGGCCTCTGTGGGCAGCCGGAAGGGCTGGCCAGTCTGTGCCGCCAACCAGGCACAATAGGCGCGCGCCTCGTGCCAGCACACGCCCACCACGGGCTGCGCAGGATTGTTGTAGGCGCTATCATCCCACAAGCTGGGTTGGGTCTGCCGCCCCGCGGGATACCACCCCTCCAGTAGTCGCTCGAACTCATCGTGGTCCATCTTGGCGATCTGTTCCCAATCGCTCGCCTGTTTGGAGGTGATGCGCTCCTGCTTGAGAAGCTCGGATATGTGATCGGTCTTCAGCCACTCTTGCAGGACGTCGCGACTCTCTCGCCACTGCTGTTTCGGTCCCTCGGCCGTGCCCCCGCCGCGGCGCCAGGCCCGGCCCGCCTCGGTATCATCCCACCAGCGCTCCTCCTCGTAGCCGCCCCCGGCCATGAACAAGGCATACTCGGCGTTGGTTACAGCGAACTGCCCAATCTGGAAGGGCTCCAGGGAAACAGAATGTGCGGGCGCCTCGTTCGCATACAGGCCCTCGTCGCTGCCGATGGGATAGCTGCCCCCAGGGATAGGCGCCAGAGGCGGCAACAGGTAATCGCCGTGGGGGCCGTGGCGGCGCTGGAAGCGCGGATCGCCCAGATCACCCAGAGCCAGTCCGGCGGCGATGCGCGCTCGCAGGTCGGCTTCTGGGTCCTGGGTGCGTCGCGCCAGGGCCCAGCGGATCTCGTCGCGCAGCGCATCCGGGGCCATCACATCGGGCGCGGCAGCGCAGCGTCCCGCCAGGGGCAGGTTAGCCTCTATGAGGCCACGCAGAAAGGGCTCAGGCTGGCGCGCCATGGCCGCGGCCAGCACGGTCGTCTCTTCCCATCCCGTGCCGGGCAACAGGGGCAGCGGGTCGCTATCGGCGATCTGGCGCAGCGCCTCCTGCAGGTCCGGTCCGGCCCGGCCGGCCTGCCATGCCGCGCGCACCAGCCCGGGCTCAGCGATGCGGGCGACCCGGCGCGCGGCAAAGAATTCTTGCAGCAGTTGGTGATAATAGCGCACCCGGTCGTCGTCGGTTTCTTCCAACACGTTCATGGCGCACCCGGCGCTTAAGATCGTCTCGCCCCCATCGCCCGACAGCAGCGCCAGGGCATCCTGGCAATCGATCAGCACCAGGCCCTTGTCCTCGCCCGAGCGCTGCGCCTGCATGCCATAGGCCAGGCCGGATAGGGAGGGGATCAATTGGCCCACTTCGGGCAGGTCGTAAGGATCACGCGGGGGCCGTCCCTCGCGCAGGCGGCGCACCTCGCGCTCGGTGAGAAGCATCGAGTTCTCGAAGAGCGGGTTTCGGCGCTGCACCTCGCGCGCCAGGAGTGCGTGGACGAATCCGCTGAGCGCTTCGGCGCGTCCGCTGGGGATGTGGCCATCCCGCTGCACGCGCTCGACCAGCATCTTGAGCCAATAGGGCAGGCGGAAGAGCTCGAACTGGCGCGGGTCATCGTCAAAGCTAGTCCAGATGGCCTCGGCGTGTTCGGGCGCATAGCTGTCTAGGTACTCGCGCACCTGCTCGCGGGTCATGGGCTCCAGGCGTACCTGGGGAATAGGGTATTCATCCGTGCTGAGCACCGCGCCGTAATCCAGGGTGCGGCAGGCAAAGATGGCCCGGTTGCCCGGGCGATCCCGCACACAGGTGTACAGGAAAGCGCGCCAGAGGTCCGCCCGTCGCCGGTAGTCGGCGGCGTCGCTGTGGGGCATCTCGTTCAGGCTGTCGAGCAGGAGGAGCATGCGTCGTTGGTGCAGCAGCTCGTCCAGCGCGGGCAGGGCTGGACAAGCGGAGCTCCATTTCTGGCTCAGCCAGTCCAACGGTGCGGGCAGCTTGTCATAGGACAGCCCCAATCCATACTCGGCCAGCGAAACGGACAAGGTGATTACGTTGCTGCGAACCGTCGCGCCGTTGTCCGGCTGGCGCAGCGTATCGGCGACGCAATCCATCTCCAGGCGGCGCAGCAGGGTGCTCTTGCCGGCGCCCGGGTCTCCCAGCAGCACCAGGGTGTGCGATGGTTCCTCGGCCAGCACCTGGCGCAGGTCGCTGTAGCGCCTTGGCGCCCCCTGCACTGCAAAGCGCTGCTGCGCGGCGCTGCCCTGGTCCAGCATGAGGGTCAGGCGCACGAAACGCTCGTCGAGTTGGTAGCGCGGTCCGCACCAGGTGGCATAGCGCGCCAGACGGTAGGCCATCTCGTCGCCGGGACGCTGTAGGGCAATCTGCTGCACTTGCTCGTCGCGCAGGGCCACTACACCATCCTGGCTGAGGAGGGCGTCGTGCAGTGCCTGCATGGCCTGGGGCAGGGTGCGCTGCGGGGCATAGGGCGAGCCAACGACCCGCGCCTTGAGCGCCAACGTGGGCCAGGCAAAGGGCCGTTGCAGCTCTACGATGAGGCGCCCCCAATCGCGCCGCGGCGCCTCGCGCCAATCCAGGTACTGGAAGGGTAACAGCTGGTAGTGGGGCTCGCAGTTCTCCAGCAGCAGGCAGTGGATCGGCTTGTGCTGGCGGTAAAAGTAGAACCACTCGTTAAAGACCTCTTCCGATTGCATGGACTGTGGGGTTAACAGGACGATGATGCGCTCCGCCTGGCGCAGGGCATGGTCGATGGCCACTGACCAACGATCGCTGTGGCGGATGCCCTCGACATCCTGCCACACGGTGAACCCCTCGCTCTCCAGGCGCACATGCAGTTCGGAGGCGATGGCCGACGAGTCGCGCTGGTAGGAGATAAAGATGGTAGGTTCGTGGCCATCAGAAGCAGTGTTCGATGTGTCGGCCATAGTGCTCATCTCCAAGGTGCGCTGTGCGTTCGGGTAGCATGATAGACGAGTTCGGCCACACGCGCAAGCACTTGGCGCACAACACTTCAGGGTGTCTTGGGCGGGCGCTCTACTATGATGCCATAGGCCTGTTGGTAGATGCTGCCCACCTGCAACAGGGTAACCTCATCGTAAAGCTGGCCCACCAGGGTGATGCTGCTGGGCAAACCGGCCCGCTGGTGACCTTGTGGGATGAACCCAGTGGGCAGGCACAACACCGGATGGCCGGTGAGGTTGGTCAGCAGGCTGTTGTCCTCGTCATCGTCATCCGTGGGAGCCACATAGAGGTCCACGTGTGTCATGAGCTCAGACATCTCTTGCATAACCAGTGCTCGCAGCCGGTTGGCTTGCACATATTCCACCGCGGGGATGAAACGAGCGCGGCGAAAGTGATTGGGCCAGGCGTGCTCCTGCTGGCGCGTAAGCAGGTCATCTCGGTCGCTACGGGTCAGGTCATCAAAGGCGGCCGCCGCCTCAACATCCAGGATTAGGGACATGGCCTGAATGGGGTAGGGGGGAAGATCGATCGGTAGTAACTCCACCCCTAGAGAACGTAAGCGATCCAACACGGCCTGGTCCAGCACTCTCGTGGGCCGCTCGCGCTCAAAGGCACGATGCAAATACCCGATACGCATCCCTTCCAGAGGGCGGTCTTCCGCTCGTGGGGCAGGGGGCCAGTCGTAAGGGGCATCGACAACGGTGGCATCTTGGCCGTCCGGGCCATAGATGGCCTGCAGGACCAGGGCGCAATCCTCTGCGCTGCGGCAGATTGGCCCCAGCTTGTCCATGCTCCAGCTCAACGCCATAGCGCCATGGCGGCTCACGCGGCCGAAGGTGGGCCGCAACCCCGTAACGCCGCAGCGCGTGCACGGGGAGACGATGGATCCCCACGTCTCGCTGCCGATGGCAAAACCGACCAACCCAGCAGCCACTGCAGCGCCAGATCCCGCTGAGGAACCGCTGGAACCCTCGGTCGGTCTCCAGGGGTTGCGTGTCTTGCCGCCAAACCAGATGTCGCCCCAGGCCAGCGAGCCCATGCTCAACTTGGCCACCAGGACGGCGCCCGCCTCGGCCAGCCGCTGCACTACGGTGGCATCCTGCTCAGGGACTTGGTCCTGGTAAGGCCCCGCCCCCCAGGTGGTGCGAATGCCCCGCGTGCTGAGCAGGTCCTTGGCGCCCCAGGGGATGCCGTGTAGAGGCCCGCGGTCTATCCCTGCAGCAAGCTCTCTATCGGCGCGTTGGGCCTGCTGCAGAGCCGAATCTTCTGTGAGGGTAATTACGCAACGTAGCAGAGGATCGTAGCGCTCGAGCCGATCCAGGTATAGCTTGGTCAATTCCAGCGAAGTGGTCTTACGGGCGCGCAAGAGTGCGGCAAGACGGGAAATTGGCCAGAAGGCGAGCTCGTTGCGATCGGCCGGAAGATCGGGCGCCGCGGCCGGGCTAAATGGCTTGGGAACTCGCGGAGGCATGGCCGGCGCCACAGGTCGCAGATTGAGCTGCAGCGCCGGAGCGATTCCATTCTCTAGTTTAATGGTGCGGAGTTGACCATACTGCTGGCGAAAAAGCTCCAGTCCGCGGAGCATCATGCTGCGTTCACGAGGCGTAAAGCGCAGACCCATCAGGGATTCGGCCGCAGCCAAGGTTGCAAGACTGATAGGTTCCATGCCACCGGGTATCTCGTGGTCGGGCATAGTTACTCCTTGCCGAACTAGGATTTGGCCTCAATTGAGCCTTTTGAGTTCCGGGCGAAGCACGGCCACTGCCACCATCAACACCACGATCATGATGCCCTGCATCCCCACAACCAGGGGTACTCCCACCTTGTCGGCGATCGCCCCTGCGGGAAGGGTGCCCAGGGGTGTCAAGCCCCAAGACATCATGTACACGCTCATCACCCGTCCGCGAAATGCGGCCTCTGTGTGGGTCTGAATGAGCGTGTTGTTGAGCACCATAGTGGCCATGTTGCCTATCCCCAGCAAGAACAGGAAAAAAAGGACGACCGGGAGCGGCTTGAAGAGTCCAAACAGTAGGAGACACAATCCGAGCAGGATTCCGCCCGCTATGAGCCACTTGCCCTTATTACGCATGTCGCCCGCGGATGACATCCAGAGCGAGCTCACCAGTCCCCCTACCGCTGTGGCGGACAGTAGCAACCCCAGGCCTCCGGAGTCAAACCCCAGCTCAGCCCGGGCAAAGGCAGGCATCAAGGTGCGGTACGGCTGCGCAAGCAAGACGCGCAGCAAACCGAAGCCGAGCAGCAGCAACAGAATGGGCTGCTGTGCCAGATAGCGCACCCCATCGACCAGGTCACCCCACACCGAGGCCTTGCCGGAATAGATGCGGCCCATCACGGGGAGCTTGTAGTTGGTATAGATAGCCAAGACGTATAACCCGGCCATCAGATAGTAGACGGATTGCACCCCGAAACGCATGATTAGCAAGCCAGCGAGGGAGGCGGAGAAGACGCCCATCAGTCCCATACCCAGGGCATTGAGCGAGATGGCATTCATTAACGTGGGCTCATCCACCAAGTCTGAGATGATGGCCTGCTGGGCGGGCATCATAAAGGCAAAGAGAATACCCGTGAATAGCGAGCTAACGGCCAGATGCCATACCTGGATCACACCGAGCGAGATGAGCAGCGCGATGATCACGCTGTTCGCCAGCATGGCCAGGCGGGTCCAGAGCAGGATGGTCCGCTTCTCCACGCGATCGCAGATCGCCCCGCCGTACAAAGAGAGAATCAGCGTCGAAACGCTCCAACCGGCGCCCACCCAGCCCAACGCAAAGGCCGAGCCGGTCAGCTCGTACACCAACCAGCCCTGTGCCACCCCACTCATCTCAAAGGTGGCCGATGCGGCCATGCGTCCATACCACAACCAGCGGAACGGCACGTTACGCAGTGACTCGAATGTGTTACCCCAAAAGGAACTGGCCCAGTGCAAGATACGTGTGGCCACTACCTATGCCTCTTCCAGGATGCCTCATCCAGGAATAAAGACCAGGCCATCCGACAACGATACACCGTGGCTATCACTTACTATACTCCTTAGCTCGGCAAGCGGGACAGGGGATTCTGGCGGTGACACTCTTCAATGACCGCGATCTGCTGTCGAACTTGCTGTGGCGTTGCTTCCAGGGCTGCGCCCGTGGTGATGGCCTGGTAAAGGTTATTATAGAACATGGCCGACATACTGTTAAAGAGGTCAGTATGCTCCGAAGGAACATCCCAGCTTTCCTCCTGCCAGGGCAACTGCTCAGAGCAGTATGAAGGGCCGGGCAACGGTTCTCGCTGCAAGGTCTGAGCGGGGGCTTGAGCTGGGTCAAAGTACTTCCAGTCGATATGGCTCGTCGTGCCGGCCAGCCCACCCTGGGAGCCGTATATCTCGTAGGTGTAGCGGGGGTAGGCAGAACAGGAATAGATCTCCAGATCGATGAGCGGCCGTCCTTCGCCAGAGAGGAGAAGCTTGACGCAGTCTTCGGCGTCCCCAAAAGTGGTTGCGCGGTCCATGTGGCACCATACGCGCGGCATGAGGTCGGTGCCGAAGAGCTGAAGGGCCTGGTCGAGAGGATGGGGGCCCGTGTTGAGCAGATTTCCCCCATTCATCTCTTGTAGGGTCTGCCAATCCCATCGCCTTCCAAACCCGTTAAAGGCGATTTTGATCGTCACGATGCGCCCCAGGACGCCGGAGGCGATTACCTTGCGGACCTGCTGGAAATAGGGGGCAAAACGAGATTGCTGAAAGATGGCCAGGCGCTTGCCTACCTGTTCTGCATGCGCGATCAGCTCGTCCACCTCTGCCGCGTGGCGCGCCAGGGGTTTCTCGCACAAGCAGTGAAAACCAGCGTCCAGGATCTCGTGGCTGACCGGGACATGCAGGTAGCTGGGTAGCGCATTGACGACCAAATCGATATCTCGGCGGGCGAGCAGTTCGTGGTAGTCGGTATAGCTGGCACACCCGTATTCCCGTTCGGCACGCTCACCACGGTCGCGCAACTTGTCCGCAACAGCGACCAGGGCGAAGCGATCGGGTACCTGCTTCAGGTATTCGGCATGGATGTTTCTGCCGCTGCGACCCTGTCCCAGGATGCCAACGCGCAGTATTTGTGGTGCCACCTTACTCCTCCTAAAGATGTGTTTATCCGGAATTGCTTTGTTGGACGAATCCCCACGCCCAGACTGCACCCTTGTTTCGCTTAGTGTAATCCTTTATGAGCTTTACGACCAATAAGCCCGTGTCGATCAAATTGACCCCATGCTGGCCACGCGCTATGATATCTCTCTCATTTAATCGCCTTGGTGGGCGATGATACAGCGAGGTGACAGCGATGAGTATCGTCGGCATGACAGAACTACTGCAACAGGCCCTGCGAGACGGCTACGCCCTCGGCTATTTCGAGGCTTGGGATCAGTATTCGATGGAGGCAACCCTCGAGGCTGCCGAAGAGGAGCGCGCCCCCGCGATCCTGGGGTTCGGAGGCGCGGTGACGAGCCCTGCGTGGCTGCAAGCCCGCGGCATCGAGGAGATGGTGGAGTTGGCGCAATGTCTGGCCCGAAGCACCCCTCTTCCAGTAGCCCTTTTGTTCAACGAGGCCCGGACTCTGGCACAGGTTCGGCGGGGCCTGGAGGCCGGCTGCAACGCCGTAATGCTCGATACATCGCACCTGCCTTTTGCCGAGAACCTGGCCCTCACTCGCGAGGTGGTGGAAGTGGCCCGCCCCTATGGAGCAAGTGTGGAGGCGGAACTGGGGCACTTGCCCGATGCAAGCGACCCGACGGCGGGGCAGGGGAGATGCACGGACCCTGCGGAGGCAGCCCGCTTTGTCAGCAGCACTCATGTGGATGCGCTTGCTGTGTCCATCGGCAACACCCATCTGCTCGTCGATGGACAGGCAACGGTGA
The DNA here is from genome assembly GCA_964416075.1 of uncultured Anaerolineales bacterium. Classification (GTDB taxonomy): domain Bacteria; phylum Chloroflexota; class Anaerolineae; order UBA1429; family UBA1429; genus CAYQDH01. The sequence goes on from CAYQDH010000046.1 coordinate 8,405, forward strand.
ACCTGGATTTGCTGGCGCAGCTGCACGATGCAGTGCCGGTGCCGCTGGTCATCCATGGAGGGACTGGCTTTCCGCCAGGGGCTGTACAGCAGGCTATCGCTAGAGGAGTAGCCAAGTTCAATGTGGGCACGAGACTGAAGCAGGCCTACCTGGCCGGCATACGTGAGGCCATCGGCCGGGTCCCAGAGAGGTCCAACATCCACTCTTTTGTGGGCTCTCGAGAGCAAGGTGACGTCCTTTGTCGCGGCAAAGAGCGGGTCAAAGCCGAGATTCGTCCGCTCTTGCGGCTCTACGGCTGTGCTGGACGAGCCGAGAGCCTATAGCACTTGGCCGGGTCAGCCAAGCTTGTGCCGTCGTGGCTGGCCGTGGACACCGCCAGCGGCGCACTTGCGAGGATAGGGGTCAGGCCGCAACCAGGATAGGATTTGACATAAACTATGGACTTGCCGGTCTGCGTAGAGGTGGCGCGCCGCTGAGCCTCATCTTGACAGGTCCCGGTCTTTACGCTAGAAGATGTCGCATCTGGAGCAGCCGCTACCGATCCATCCGTGAGTCTACAAGGAGTTTTCTATGACCGACTCTCTCGCTGCAAACCTCGACGCCGAGCGGCTGCTGTCGCTCTACCGCACGATGGTGCTGATTCGACACTTTGAGGAGCGCGTTAACGAGCTCTATATGGCCGGTCGGATTCCCTCTACATTGCACCTCTACATGGGCCAGGAGGCTGTTGCCACGGGGGTCTGCGCTGCGCTGCGTGGGGACGACTATGTGTTGAGCACCCATCGACCTCACGGACATGCCTTGGCCAAGGGGTTGGCCCCTCGATCTCTGATGGCCGAGCTATATAGCAAGTCCGCGGGTTGCTGCAAGGCCAAAGGCGGCTCGATGCATGTCGGGGACATCAGCGTGGGGATGATCCCAGCGATCGCCATCGTGGGCGCCAATGTGCCAATTGCCGCAGGGATGGCCCTGGCCGCCAAACGCTTGGGAAATGGGCGCGTGGCGGCGTGCTTTTTCGGCGACGGCGCAGCCAACGAGGGAGCCTGGCACGAGGGACTGAACCTGGCTTCTATCTGGCGCCTGCCGGTGGTGTATATCTGTGAGAACAACCTCTATGCAGCCTCAACGCCGTTTTCTACGGCATTTGCCATCGAGAACGTGGCGGACCGTGCCTCTGCCTATGGCATGCCCGGCGTAGTGGTCGATGGTAACGATGTGCTGGCTGTGCATGAAGTGGCCGCCGCAGCCGTTGAGCGAGCCCGTCGCGGAGATGGACCCACGCTCATCGAGTGCAAGACCTACCGCATCTGCGGCCATTCGCGTTCCGACCCCAGGACCTACCGCACACGCGAGGAGGAAGCCCGGTGGTTGGGACTCGAGCCGCTGGGACGCTATCGGCAATGGCTGGCGCAACACGGGCTGTATTCGGAACAGCAATTGGACCAGGTCATCCAGGATGTGGACCGCACGATCGAGGAAGCCGTCGCGTTCGCAGAGGCGGCGACCGTGCCGGAACCGATGGAACTGTGGGCCGACGTCTTTGCGCCAGGGGAGGAATGATCGATGGCTATCATGAGTATTTCTGAGGCTCTGCGCCAGGCCATCCGTGAAGAGATGCGCCGAGATTCCCGAGTCTTTTGCATCGGCGAGGATATTGGCGTCTCGGGTGGCTTTGGCGGTGCATTCACCGTCACGCTGGGGCTATCTGACGAGTTTGGGCATGATCGTATCCTGGATACACCCATCTCAGAGGCCGGCCTCGCCGGGGTGGCCATTGGCGCCGCGATGGCCGGCCTGAGGCCGATTGCGGATGTCCAGTATGGCGATTTTTTGTTTTGCGCCATGGACCAATTGGCCAATCAGGCAGCCAAGATGCGCTACATGTCCGGCGGGCAGGTGTCCGTGCCCATGGTGATGCGGGCGCCCGTTGGGGCCACGTCGCGCGGCGCTCAACACGCCCAGAGCCTAGAGGCCTTTTTCACACACATACCGGGGCTCAAGGTTGTGGCCCCAGCCACGGCTTACGATGCCAAGGGTCTGCTCAAGAGTGCAGTGCGCGACAACAACCCCGTGATCGTCTTTGAGCACAAGCTGCTCTACGGATCCAAAGGTGCACGCTCCGAGCGCGGCGCCATCAGTCCGGTGGGGGATGTGCCGGACCAAGAGTACCTGGTACCTATCGGCAAAGGCGCCATCCGCCGCCAAGGGCGTGATGTCACGATCGTCGGGAAGCTGCTGACCCTCTACCGCGCCCTGGCGGCGGCTGAGGAGCTTGCCAAAGAGGGCATCGAGGCCGAAGTCATCGATCCGCGCACCCTTGTTCCCCTGGACAAGGACCTCTTGCTTACGTCCGTGCGCAAGACCGGCCGTCTGGTGATTGTCGAAGAGGACAACCTCACCGGCGGCTGGGCCGCCGAGCTGGCCGCCATTGCGGCCGATGAGGCCTTTGACTGGCTCGACGCTCCCATCAAACGGGTTTCTGCTCCCGATGTGCCGCCGCCCTTTGCGCCGATCCTGGAGAGAGCTTATGTGCCCGACGAAGCCAGAATCATCGGTGCTGTCAGGTCCTTGTTCTAGATAGCAAGTGAACATACCGAACAAAAATCTGAACAGGTTGAACAAGCCAACAAGGTGCGCATAAACGCCTAGTGTGTTCAGCGTAGGGAGGCCGTGATGCCCAAGGATCTGCCTTTCTCGGCCAATATCAATACCTTCTTGCATTCCAAGTCGTTTGTGCTAAACTTGACATATTGATTCATTGCATGAACGGAGCAAGAGATGGAGTCGAGGCCCCGCAGTGCCGGGAGTATTGCATTGAGACATCGCACCGTGGCGATCGTACTGGTGAGCGTACTCGTCCTGTGTGGTGGGTCCCTGGCGTGCTCTTCCAGCTTCCCAGGCCTGCGCACAGCCGCCGAGACAGTCATCCGGGTACCCATCAACTGGGTGGATCCGCCAGTCCAGCCTGCCGACTATATCACCATCGCTCAGAAGGTCGACGAAGCCATGTTGATGCGATCAGTGCAGGAACTGACGGCGACAGAGTTCGCCGGGCGACATGCTGGCTCGCCAGGGAGCAGGGAAGCCGCCAAGTACCTGGCAGCACAGTTTGAGGCCTACGGTTTGTGCCCGGCGGGCAGCGATGGCTTTATGCAGCCTGTGCCTGTGCCCTATGCCGAGATGACCGCAGTGCCCAGCCTGGTCATCACCCGAGTCGATGGCACGATAGATGATACATTGGTCTTCCGGCGCGACTATGGGCAGGTATGGGGCGGTTACGCGGGAGATGGCGTGGCCAGTGGTATGGTCTACTGGTTGGGCGATGGCGCAGAGGCCGCTTACCAAGACCTCGGCATCCAGGGCAAAATCGTCCTGGTCAAGTCAAGTGCGGGCAGCGAGGCTATCAAGCGAGCGATCGACCATGGTGCGGGTGGAATTCTGTTCCTGGCGGACCGAGATAGCCAGGTTACGCGCCGCCGCGTGTATAACCAGGCCCCCTTGGTGCCTGACACGCTGCCAGCGCTCGTCCTGACCCGGGCAGCTGTCCAGGGCCTACTGGCTGGCGGTTCTCACACACTGGACAAGCTACTGTCTCTGGACACATCAGCACCACTTGGTGTCGCAGTCTCCATGAGGGTATCGATACGGGAGTCTGGCGAGGTAATGGGGCAGAATGTCCTGGGCGTGCTTCCCGGCCGGGATCCCAGGCTTAGCCACGAGGTGCTGATCTTGGGAGCGCACTATGATCATATCGGGCTCGATCCCAACGGCGAACTCTACGCCGGGGCCAACGACAACGCATCGGGAGTGGCCGTGCTTCTGGAGATTGCGCGCATCTGGCACCAAGTGGGCTATAGGCCAGATCGCACGGTCCTGTTCGCCGCCTGGGACGGAGAGGAACAAGGCCTCCTTGGCTCGAGCTACTATGTACAACACCCGGTGTGGCCATTGACTAACACGGTGGGGATGATTCAGCTAGACATGGTTGGGCTGGCCAGTGATGGAATACTGGTGGTAAATGGGTCGAGCGGCCCGGCCGATGGCTACTGTCTCGATTGCCAACTGCTAGCCAGCGCTGATCTTCTCGACGTAACCACCCGGCAGGTCCCTGGCGCGGGCCAGAGTGACCACGACTCGTTCCTACGCGTCGGCGTGCCCGCTGACTTGGTCATCTGGGATAATGCTCAGGTGCCATACTATCACACCTGTGAGGACACGTGGCTTACCCTCCAACCCGAGCGCTTGCGAGAAGCAGCCATCATCGCCGCACATGCGGCGATGAATCTTGCCAGCCGGGTGTCAAGCCCCTCCACTAATTAGGAGCGCAAGCACTATCGCACGTTGTTCTCCCTTGGGTCATCTTCACACTGAGCCTACAGTCGCCATGGCCTAGACCCTTTTTGCCATGCCCTATGCACGAAGCTATAATCCTACATGGTCTCGTCGGCGAGATCAGACTGGAATCAGGAGGATCCGTTGGTGGAAGCACACAAGAATCTCGGCGCCATCGTGGGCGTGATCGGCGGCAGTGGGCTATACGAGATCGAGGGCCTCGGGGATGTCGAGGAGGTTTGCCCGGACACGCCCTATGGCAGACCGAGCGACGCCATCGTGCTGGGAACCCTATCGGACGTTCGGGTGGCATTCTTGCCCAGACATGGCAAGGGCCACCGGATTAGCCCAAGCGAATTGCCAGTGCGGGCCAACATCTGGGCAATGAAAACCCTGGGCGTTACCCACTTGATCTCGATCAGTGCGGTAGGGAGTCTACGCGAGGAATTTGCCCCGCGCGATATCGTTATCCCCAACCAGATTCTGGACCGCACCAAGGGTGTGCGGCCAGCCACGTTCTTCAGGGATGGTATCGTGGCGCATATCTCTTTCGCCGAGCCTTATTGTCCCATCCTGAGTGCTATCGTCTATGAGGCTGCTGTGGAGATGGGAGCGCGAGCGCATCTCGGCGGCACTATGGTGGTGATGGAGGGTCCCCAATTCTCTACCAAGGCCGAGTCTCACTTTTACCGGCAGATTGGCGGCGACTTGATCGGCATGACCGCGCTCCCGGAGGCCAAGCTAGCTCGAGAAGCCGAAATCTGCTATTGTACCATGGCCTGCGTGACGGACTATGACGTCTGGCACGAAACGGAAGAGTCGGTAACCGTGGACATGGTGATAGCCAACCTGGTAGCCAATGTGGGTATGTCCAAGGCCATTCTCAAGACTGCCTTGCCGCGCATCGCCAGCGCAAAGAGAGACTGCGAATGCGGCCAAGCCTTGGCTAGCGCTATTATCACTCGTCCAGAAGCGATTCCGCCCGAGCGCCTGAGAGAACTGGATTTGCTGTTGGGCAAGTACATGAGATAATCGAAAGCACACTGCTCAAAGGCCGCGTTTTTGGTGCATAGCAGATGAAACAGAGCAGGCGATGGTGGCTCAGGCTGCCATCGCCTGCTCTGTCGGTCTCAGTTCTGGCCCCGCATTCTACCGCAGCGCCTCTTTCAAAGCCCTTCTAACGTCGCGCTCCGACTCGCGTTCGGCGATGGCTTCCCGTTTATCGTAGGTGTGCTTGCCCCGCGCCAGACCGATCTCCACCTTGGCACGGTTGTTCTTCAGATATAGCTTCAAGGGCACGATGGTAAATCCGCGCTGTTCGGTCTTGCCACGCCAGCGCAGTATCTCGCGTTGATGCAACAGGAGCTTGCGGTCTCGGCGCGGGTCGTGATCCTGATAACTGGCTTGGTGATAGCCAGCGATGTGGGCGCCTACCATCCAAGCCTCGTTCTCGCGGATGGCCACGTAGCTATCGCGCAGGTTCACCTGGCCGGCGCGGATCGATTTGATCTCCGATCCCACAAGCACAATACCTGCCTCCATGGTCTCATCGACGAAATAGTCGTGGTAGGCTTTACGGTTCGTGGCGATCAGACGATCGCCCCCTCGGGGCGGAGTCTTGGCTTTTTCTCTAGCAGGCATCGGCCTATCCCTTATGAACCCTGAACAATATACTCTGTGGCACGGTCCAACTGCGGGTCACGGCCTGCCGTGGCATCATCGCCCGTCAAGGGGACCTGGATATCTGGCTCGATACCGTTCCCATCCAGGTTCTTGCCGCTGGGCAGGTTCCAACGAGCGATGGTCACTCGAAGGCTGGCGCCATCCTCAAGACGGTGGGTATTCTGGACAGAGCCCTTGCCATAGGTCTTTTCGCCGATCAGAATGCCCCGCTGGTTCTCCTGAATCGCTCCTGCCACGATCTCGGCGGCGCTCGCGCTACCACCATTCACCAACACGACCAGGGGAATCTCTGTGGCCACGCCAGAGCGAGTAACGCGATCCTCTTTGATCGGCTTGCCACGCTCTTCCTCTTTTAGGATGAGGGCGTCCTCCGGTAGAAACTCGCTTGAGATGTCGATGGCCATCTGCAGGTAACCACCCGGGTTGCCTCGCAGATCGAGGATCAGACCCTTGGGCTGCGCCTCCAATAGCTCCTTGAGCGCGGTCCGCACACGATCCCGTGACACGGCGTTGAACTCTGTGAGACGCAGGTAGGCTACACCGCCATCCAGGATCCTAGACTCTACGATCGGGAGGTCGATGCGATCCCTGACCACGGCCACCTCAAAAGGCTCGGCGACGCCCTCGCGCTGAATGAGGAGCGTAACAGAGGTCCCGCGCGGTCCACGGATCAGCGAGATGGCATCCAGGATAGTCTTGCCTTCCAGAGATTGACCATCGACCTTGAGGACAATGTCGCCAGCGCGCAGGTCGGCCTTGAGCGCAGGGCTATTCGGCAGAGCTCTGGCGATTACAAGCTTGTCTTCGACCATTTCTACAGTGGCCCCGATACCCTCGAATGAACCCTGCATATCCTGTTCGAGAATTGCTGCCGGTACCGGCTCCACAAACGCCGTATGGGGATCACCCAGCGAGGATACCAGCCCGCTCGCAGCGCCATACACCATCTCTTGAGGATCCATCTCTTCTGGCTTGATGTATTCCTGGTCGAGGATCTCCCATATCTGCCATAGTATCTGGATGCGCTCTTCGCGGGTACGTTCTTGGTCGGCGTTCACGGTCCGTGGGAACAGGGTGACCACTGCGGCGCGGATCTGCGGGCCGCGTTCCCACATGGCGGCCACACCACCCACGAAACCCATGAGCAAAAGCACGACCATGGTGACGGATACTGCAAGCCCCTTTAGAAACGACCATTCCCGACCGCGCATCGGTCTCTCACCTTTACTATTGTCTGTGAAGCTCATCTTGGCCCTTTTGTTGTCTAGCCTAACAACACAACGCGTCTCTCCGGCTCGACAGAGCGACGATACCCGACCGAGTATCCGAAAGGATGAGCAAGTATACTACAGACGGGGAACGGGACCAAGATGGCTAAACGGGGAGCAGCCCTGTCTTAATGATGATGGCTCTCACCATCTCGACCAGGTCAGGTGCTATGTCGTAGAGAGCGCAACCCTCTTGATCCGCCTGTATGGCGCGCTCGTCATAGGGCAACCAGCCGGCAAAGCGAAGCGCGCTGAGCTGCTCGGTCATAAAGCGCACATCAGCTTCGCCCCGCGCCTTATTCCCTACGATCCAGACATTAGGTATGCGAAGGTCTTGAGCCAGGCGAGCGATATCGCGTGCCACATCTAGGCTTCGCCTGCCGGGCTCTGTCACGATGAACATCACGTCGACGGCGCTGGCTGTGCCACGTCCAAGGTGCTCGAGCCCTGCCACCATATCCATGACCACTGTCTCGCTTTCGCGTAGAAGCAGGTGGGTGGCTAAAGCCTTGAGCATGGTGTTCTCAGGACAGGCGCAGCCCATCCCGGCCCCACGGATCGATCCCATCTGCATTAGGTGGATGCCTCGATAGGTAATGGAGAAGCGCGCCGGGATGTCATCCACTCGCGGATTTAGCCTAAAGTAGGCTCCATATTCACCAGGACGCGCTCCTGTTCGTTCTTCGATCAACTCCCCCATCTCGACGATCGGAACGACCTTGGAAGCCAACTCGGCAGGCAGACCGAGAGCCTGCGCCAAAGTGGGGTTCGGATCGGCATCGATGGCATAGACTACTTGGCCTTTCTCGGCCAGAATGTAGGATACAAGACTGCTGAACATCGTTTTGCCCACGCCGCCCTTGCCCGATACCGCTATTTTGCTCATTTTCTCTGCTCCCACCGCGATCTAGGATGGCCTCCATCTAGGGCACCTGACTATCTACGCTGGCTGTGGGCTCATTATTCGTAGCGCGGCCCGGATCGGTCTGATCCCGCTGAAGACTTGACGCCTTTTGCAATCATAGTAGAATCATGTTCAGTTCGGCTTATTTCTGTGGTTTGGACGAAACGTACAGGGCATTCAACGCCCACAAGGATATCGGTAACACATGGACATGGCACCGCCGGGGCGACCTACACCCACGATAGAGGATTATCTGGGCGCCATATACACTCTCGACCGCGATGGCGAGGTCGTAATTGGGCGCAAGCTAGCAGATTGGCTCGAAGTCTCCGCACCCACCGTAACGGTCACGTTACAGCGTATGGTCAGGGATGGTTGGGTGGTGATGGACGAGGACAAGAGTATCCACCTGACAGAGCAGGGGAGAAAAGCCGCGGTGTCGGTGCTGCGCCGTCACATGCTGACGGAGCTACTCCTTGCCAAAATACTTGGCGTCCCTTGGTCCAAAGTACATGAAGAAGCCCACCGCCTGGAGCACGCTTTCTCTTCCGAGACGGCAGCTCGAGTTGCGGAAATGGTCGAGAACTCTGAGGTCTGCCCACACGGTAACCCACTGCCGGGGCACGAGGGGGCCACACGTGATCTGTTGCCCCTTCTCGATGCGCGTCCTGGCGAGCCGTATACTCTCGCGCGCATCCACGAGGAAATTGAGCAGAACCCTCGTCTGATCGCGTATCTGGAGCAACAGGAGCTTGTGCCCGGCGCGGAAGTGACCATCGTCGAAATCATGCCCTTCAATGAGACCATCACCGTCCTAACCGGTCATAGAACGGTTGTTTTGGGGCTGAATGTGGCGCGTAAAGTCTGGGTGTGCGACGGATCACATAGTTCTAGTTCCGGCGATATTGATCCCAGCGCCCCTGAAAAAACGCATGTCATGGATAGGGGGGGGAGGCCTGTCAATGAAGGATAAGGCAGCCTACATAGGTGTGGACTTGGGGGGCACCAGCATCTTTGCAGCCGTTGTCAGTCCGGATGGCAAGAAAAGCAAGGTGCTCGGCAAAGCCAAGAGCAAAACCACTGCAGAGCTTGGCGCGGCCGGCGTGACTGCGCGCATCGCCGGTACGATCGATATGGCTATCGAGCGAGCCGGATTAAAGAGAAAACAGATCCGCGGCGTCGGGGTAGGTGTGCCTGGTCCTATCGACCCTGAGATAGGGCTCGTATTCCGCTGTGCGAACCTTGGCCCTACATGGAACAACTTCTCGCTCGCAGCCGAATTGAGTGGTCAGGTCGATCTCCCAGTGACAATCGACAACGATGTGAATGTGGGAGCGTTGGGTGAGTACCACTATGGGGCAGGGCGGGGCACACGCGATATGTTGGCGATTTTCGTGGGCACCGGCATCGGAGGTGGGCTGATCTTGGGTGGCAAGCTGCGCTCAGGGGTACGCAACTCGGCGGGCGAAGTGGGGCACATGGTGGTGATGGCCGATGGCCCGCTCTGTGGGTGTGGCGAACGGGGACATGCGGAAGCTCTGGCTAGCCGCACCGCAATCGAGCGAGATATCCGCGCCGGGATCGAGGCCGGAAGGCCAAGTATCATCCCCCA